>CAYRJS010000033.1:14095-15492 GCA_964424535.1 uncultured Aquimonas sp. | reverse complement strand
GGGAGCCACGCTGGGACTGTACCTGGGCACCTTGCTGGTGGGCCTGATCGTGATGGCCATCTTCGCCATCATTCGGGTTCAGGTGGCGCCCATCGGCTGGGGCATGGTCATGCTGGCCTGGTTCCTCACGCAAATGATCGTGGTGACCACCGCCTGGGCGCGCGTGGCGCGGTTGCGAGCCTTGGCGCATCTGGCCCAGGATGAGGCCTTGCGGCGTTATCGGAATTGAGTCGAGATCGCGTGCATTTGTTGCATTGCAGCAAAATCCGTATGCTTGTGATCTTTCCCAACGATTCCCGAGGAGCCCTGCCATGACGCTCGAACTGGTCGATGCCGGTCGTGACCTGCCCCATGAAGTCAATGTGGTGATCGAAATCCCCAAGGATTCCGAGCCGGTCAAATACGAAGTGGACAAGGCGTCCGGGGCCATGTTCGTGGATCGGGTGCTGTCCACGCCGATGCGCTATCCCTGCAACTACGGCTATATCCCGCGTACCCTGTGCGGGGATGGCGACCCGGTCGATGTGATGGTGGTGCTGCCCCTGCCGCTGGTTTCCGGTTCGGTGATCCGCTGCCGCCCGGTCGGGGTCCTGAAAATGACCGACGAGGCCGGCGAAGATGCCAAGATCATTGCCGTGCCGGTGGCGGAAGTGTTTGCCGGTTATGCCCATGTCAACGACATCGGCCAGGTATCACCGCATTGGCTTGAACGCATCGGCCATTTTTTCGAGCACTACAAGGATCTGGAACAGGGCAAGTGGGTCAAGCTCGAAGGCTGGGAGGGAGCTGAAGCGGCGCAGTGCGAGATCGTCGAATCGATTGCCCGCTACCAAGCCGCTCCCGCCCACCAGAAACCGCCGGCCCGGTGATCGCCGAGCCGGCAGTCTGATTCAGGCTTCCGGCTGGATCGTTTCGGCCTTCGGCTGTGGCACGAACTCCTTGGCCTTGTGGCCGAGTTTCTTGAACTTGCCGGACATGGAGTCCAGCTTGCCGGCCCATTCCTCGCGTGGCGTCTGGCCTTCGATGGCGATGAAATAGGCTTGCATCAGCGCTGTCATGGCCAGTGGATCGACCAGGGCCGCCTTGATGCTCCAGGCCACGATGGCGGCGATGGCAAAGGTCCAGAACCCGGCCAGCGAGGGTGCCAGCGAGGCCAGGGCCGCCACCGGCAGGAACACGACCAGGAAAATCAGCAGGGTCATGCCCCAGACGATCAGCGTCAGCCAGAGTGCGTTCTTGAGCAGGTTCTTGTAGTTCTGCGCGTACAGGATCAAGCCGTCACGGGCACCGGCCCAGGGGTTTTCGATGCGATTGCGCACGTTGTAGGCCAGGATCACCTCGTCCACGTAGGTCAGCGACATGGTGATCACGGCACTGGCGAACTTCATCACCCCGTC
>CAYRJS010000033.1:0-13995 GCA_964424535.1 uncultured Aquimonas sp. | reverse complement strand
CCGCCAGCCCGACCGATGACCCAGCCCACGCCGGAGCCACCGCCGATACCCACCAGATACGCCAGGGTGATGCCGAAGTACACCAGCATCCGCAAGACCAGAAAGGGCAGGGTACGCAACAAGATCGCGAACACCTGAGCCAGCTTGAAATCCCACATAAGCGCCTTCTCCTTGACGTGCGCAATTCATCAACATACGAGATACGATACAGGACGGCATTTTCGGACATCGTGCCGATGGTTTGTTTCTGAACCTGTCCCGCTCCCCCTGAAATACCCGGATTGAACCTGCCGATGCAATTGGGCTCCTGGCGCTGTGACACACCCCTGGTGCTGGCCCCGATGGCCGGGGTCACCGACAAGCCGTTCCGCTTGTTGTGCAAGCGCATGGGTGCCGATCTGGCCGTGTCGGAAATGACCACTTCCGATCCGCGCCTGTGGCACACTCGCAAAAGTCGTCTGCGCATGGATCACGCCGGTGAACCCGAGCCTGTGATCGTGCAGATCGCCGGGGCTGACCCCAAGGTCTTGGCCGAAGCGGCCCGCTTCAATGTCGATCAGGGTGCGCGCTGGATCGACGTCAATATGGGTTGCCCGGCAAAAAAGGTCTGTAATGCCTGGGCCGGCTCGGCCCTGATGCAGGACGAGTTGTTGGTGGCGTGCATCCTGGAAGCGGTGGTGGCCGCGGTCGAGGTGCCGGTGACCTTGAAGCTGCGTACCGGCTGGGATCACGAGCATCGCAATGGTCCGCAGATTGCCCGGATTGCCGAAGAATCCGGCATTGCCGCCCTGGCCGTGCATGGACGCACCCGCATCGATCACTACAAGGGTGAGGCCGAGTACGACACCATCGCCCGGATCAAGGCCGAGCGCGGGATTCCGGTGCTGGCCAATGGCGATATCGATTCGCCGCGCAAAGCTGCGGAAGTTCTGGCCCGCACCGGTGCCGATGGCCTGCTGATTGGGCGCGCGGCCCAGGGACGACCCTGGATCTTTCGCCAGATCGCGCATTACCTGGCCTGCGGCAGCGAACTGCCAGCCCCGACCATCAGCGAAGTCAGGGACATCCTGCTGGGCCATCTGGATGCGCTGTATGGGTTCTATGGCGAAGAACACGGCGTGCGCATCGCCCGCAAGCACCTGGGCTGGTATTCCAAGGAACATCCGGAAGCGGCCGGTTTCCGGGCCGTGGTCAACGCCGCCACCGAGGCTTCCCACCAGTACCGGTTGGCTGCCGACTGGTTTGATGCCCTGGCCGCCGGTATCGATCCAAACCAGGCCCTGGCGGCCTGATCAGCGATGGCGTTTGCGGTGCACGTGCAGTGACAGGATGATGCCGAAACCGGCCAGCAAGGTGACGGCCGAGGTACCGCCGTAGCTGATCAAGGGCATGGGTACGCCAATCACCGGCAACAGGCCGGTGATCATGCCGGCATTGACGATGACGTAGACGAACAGGGTCAAGGTAAGCGCGGCCCCCAGCATGCGCCCGAAGCTGTCGCGGGCATTGGCCGAGATCCACAGGCTGCGGCCGATGATGAAAAGGTACAAGGCCAGGATGGCGCAGACGCCGATGAAGCCGAAGTCTTCGGCCAGGACCGCAAAGATGAAATCGGTGGTGTGTTCGGGCAGAAATTCCAGTCGGGCCTGGGTGCCCTGACCCCAGCCGTGGCCCCACAGGCCACCCGAGCCGACCGCGATCTTGGACTGGATGATGTTCCAGCCATCGCCCAGAGGATCGGCTTCAGGATTCATGAAGGTGAGGAAACGTCGCCGGTGATAGTCCTGAATGAGCAGGGTCCAGGCCAGGGGCGCCGCCAGTGCCGCCAGTCCGGCCAACAGGCCAATGCGCCACCAGGAAATGCCGGCGAAAAAAACCGTGAAGACACCGCTGCCGGCGACCAGCAGAGCCGTACCCAGATCGGGCTGATGGGCGATCAGGACGGTGGGCAGACCAATGATCAGGGCGCTGATGGTCAGTTCACGCCAACGTGGTGGCAGGGTCTGGTTGCCCAGGAAAGCGGCCACCATCAGGGGCACCGACAGCTTCATCAATTCTGCGGGTTGCACATAGAACAAGCCCAGGTACAGCCAGTGACGACCGCTGCGCCCAGTGCCGAAAAAAGGCACCGGGATCAGCAGCAACAAGGTAGCCAGGAACGCCCAGGGCGCCCACAGCTTGAGTTGTTGCGGAGGTACCTGCGCCAATACCAGCAGCGCTGCCAGGCCGGCACCGCTGCGCAGGGCCTGGGAACGGACCAAGGCTATGTCACCGTCAGCGGCGCTGTACAACACGGCCAAGCCGATCAGGATCAAGGCCAGCAGGGCCAGCATCAGGGGCAGGTCGAGCGCGGGCACGCGTTCGCGCAGCCAATGGTTCCATGCCGTTTTCATTCTGGATGAATCCGCAGCCAGGCATCGATGATGCGCAGGGCCACCGGTGTGGCTACAGCCGAGCCCGAGCCGCCATGTTCGACCACGACCGCGACCGCGATGCGGGGTGCATCGGCTGGCGCAAAGGCAATGAACAGGGCGTTGTGGCGCTGGTTGAAGGGCAGTTGATTGACGTCCAGGGAAGTCTCGGTACGCCGTGTCACCCGTTGTGCGGTCCCGGTCTTGCCGGCGATGAGATAGTCCGGATGCACGGTGGCCAGGGCGCCGCGGGCCGTGCCGGTCGGACTGTGCAGGACAGCCTCCATGGCCTGGGTCACGGCATCCAGATTGGCTGGCTTGGCCACCGTCGTAGCATCCTGCACAAGGTTGGGTTCCTGCATGAGAGGCGTGTCGAAGCCTTGCTGGCTGGCTCGCAGCAGATGCGGGCGGATGCGATGGCCGCCGTTGGCCAGCATGGCTGTGGCCTGGGCCAACTGCAAAGGCGTGACCACCCAGAAACCTTGGCCAATGCCGGTGATGACGGTTTCGCCGGGATACCAGACCTGGTTGCGATTGGCCCGTTTCCATTGTGGCGAAGGCAGGATGCCGGCAGCTTCGCCGCGCAGATCGATGCCAGTGGGTTCGCCAAAGCCGAAGCGGGCCATGTAGCTGCTGAGGCGATCGATGCCCAGATCAACCGCCAACTGGAAAAAATAGGTGTTGACCGATTGGGCCATGGCTTCGGTCAGGTTGACGTGACCGTGGCCGCCGCGACGCCAATCCCGATATTCGCGGTCTTGTCCGGGCAGGCGAAAGGCGCCGCTGGAAAAGGTCGTGTCGCGGGGAGTGCGCAGACCGTATTCCAGTCCGGCCAGACCAACGAAAGGCTTGATCGTGGAGCCCGGTTCGTAGCCACCCTGCAAGGCCCGGTTGAACAACGGACGTGAAACCGACTCGGTCAAAACGGCATAGGCCGCATGGCTGATGCCGCCGACAAAGGGATTGGGGTCATAGGACGGCAGGCTGGCCATGGCCAGGATTTCGCCCGTACGCGGATCGAGGGCCACGGCGGCCCCAGGCTGGCCGTCGAAGGCATCCACCACGGCTTGTTGCAGGCGGGCGTCGATGCTCAGGTAAAGATCCTGACCAGCATGGGCCGGTTCGCGCCCGATCACCCGCAGCACCCGTCCTTCGGCATTGACCTCGATCTGTTCGTGGCCGACCCGGCCATGCAGGCGGTCCTCGTAGGTGCGCTCGATGCCGAGCTTGCCGATATGGGTGGTGCCGCTGTAGGCGCCGGCATCCAGGTTCTCGAGGTCGCTGACATCGATGCGGCCGACATAACCCACGACATGGGCGAACAGGGCTCCGTAGGGATAGCGCCGGTTCAAATAAGGCACCACCTCGACGCCGGGGAAAAGATGCCGGTTGACGGCAAAGCGGGCCACTTCGGCCTCGGACAGGCGCAGCTTGATGCTGACCGGCTGGAAGGCGCGGCGTGCCCTGGCGCTGGTGAGGAAGGCTTCGGCGTCCTCGTCCGACAGTTCGATCAGGGCGCGCAAACGCGCCAGCATGTCTTCAAGGTTGCCGGTGTCCTCGCGCACCGCATCGAGTCGATAGGCCGGCACGTTGTCGGCCAGCAACTGGCCGTTGCGGTCGTAGATCAGACCCCGGGCCGGCACGATCGGGCGTTCCTTGATCCGGTTCTTGGCCGCGTGACCCTGGAAGGATTCGTGCTGGGTGACCTGCAGCCAGGCAAAACGTGCCACCAGGATTCCCAGGCACACCAGCACGCAGACAAAACCGAACAGGATACGGCGACGTTGCAACCGGGCCTCGACCTGCGGATTGCGGATCGGCCGCGAGCGCGGACGCAGTTTCATGGTGTTGGCCCACGGCCGCGCAGACGCAGACGCAGGTCATCCAGAAGCAGGTACAACCAGGGCCACAACAGCGTGCCGATGACCGGGGCGATCCAGAACATGGGATCAGGCAGGCCTTCACCGGACAGACCCCGGATCATCAGTACCACGATACGGTCATTGAGCAGCAGGGCCAGGATCGCCAGGGATTGTTGCGGCAAGGTGAAAAAGCGCAAACGCGGGCGAAAGCGCAGCACGATGAAGGCGATCACGCACAGACGCAGGGCCTGTTCGCCCAGCAGGGTGCCGAAGACCAGATCAGCTACCAGGCCGAGCACGAAAGCCAGACCCAGGCCGACCCGGTCCGGGGATTCCAGCAACCAGTAGCACAGCACCAGGGCGAGCCAGTTGGGGCGAAAGTAGGCCAACGAACCTGGCAAAGGCCACAGGGCCAGGGCAAAGGCGACCAGCAAGGTTGCCAGGATCAGGCTGTTGGGGATGCGTTTCATGGCGCATCCTCCGTGTCTTCAGCGGTTGTGGCCGGTGGTCCCATCTCCAGGGTTTCCGCAACGCTGGAAACCAGCAGGACTTCACCACCACGATCCAGCCGGGCGCTGGGCCGGACTTCGGCCACCATGAACAGGCGGGTGTCGTCCGGATGCAGGGCCGTGATGGTGCCGATCTTGAAGCCGGCCGGGAAACGTCCTCCGATACCCGAAGTTTCCAGAACATCGCCCACGGCCAGATCGGCACTGAGGGGAATGCTGGGAACCTCCAGGCGTTCGGTCTGCCCGGTGCCAAAGGCGATGATGCGCAGACCGGTACGCACGACCTGGGCCGGGATCGCATGGCTGGGATCGGAAATCAGGATCACCGTGGCGTGATCGGGCGTGACCGCCAGAACCTGCCCCATGATGCCGCTGGCATCGATCACGGCCATGCCTTCCTCGACCCCGCGGCGGCTGCCGGCGGCAACAATCAGGCGATGCCGGAAAGGGTCCAGATCGATGTCGGAAAGACTCGCCAGTTGCACGTTCAGGCGCAGGCCGTGGGTACCACCCAGCAAGGTGCGCAGGCGCTGGTTTTCCGCCTGGATGCCGGCCAGACGGTCCAGGCGTGCCGAGGCCAATAGCAGTTCCTGGCGCAGGCGCGTGTTTTCCCCAAGCAAGGTCTGTTGCTGGGTCAGATAGTCGGAGATCGTGCGCGCCAGGCGCGCGGGTGAACTGGCCAGGCGATACAGGGGGCCGGTCAACTGTCCGGCCTGGGTGCGCACCATGTCCAGATGTCCGCCACGGTGATCGCTCACCATCAGGATGCCGGCCAGAGCCAGGTAAGCCAGCAGCTTGAGCGTTCCAACACCGCCTTCCACGAACAGGTTACCGCTGGCGCTGCCGGATTGGGCCACGGAAACAAATCCTCCGGGTGACGATACTCAGGATGCGTAAACAGGAACATCCCGCCTGCAGACGATACTGCGGACGGGAGAATCCGGATTAAAGCGGCGCCACGAAATCCGTGCCGTGCATGTCGATCAGTTCCAGGGCGCGGCCACCGCCACGGGCCACACAGGTCACCGGATCATCGGCCACGTGCACGTAAAGCCCGGTTTCTTCGGAAATCAGCTTGTCCAGATCGCGCAACTGGGCGCTGCCGCCGGTCAGCACGATGCCGCGCTCGTAGACGTCGGCGCACAATTCCGGCGGGGTCAGTTCCAGGGCGGCGCGCACGGCGCTGACGATGCCCGACAGCGGCTCATGCAGGGCTTCGAGCACTTCGTTGGAGTTGATGGTGAAGTTGCGCGGCACCCCTTCGGCCAGATTGCGCCCGGAGACTTCGATCTCGACCACTTCGGCCTGCGGGAAGGCGCAGCCGACTTCGACCTTGATCCGTTCCGCCGTGGTTTCCCCGATCAGGGTGCCGTGGTTGCGGCGCACGTAGCTGATGATGGCCTCGTCAAAGCGGTCCCCGCCAATGCGCACCGATTGCGAGTAGACGATGCCATTGAGCGAGAGCACGGCCACTTCCGAGGTGCCACCGCCGATATCCAGCACCATGGCTCCACGGGCTTCATGGATGGGAATGCCGGCACCGATGGCGGCGGCCATGGGTTCTTCGATCAGGAATACCTCGCGAGCCCCGGCTTCTTCTGCCGATTCCTTGATGGCGCGACGTTCAACCTGGGTGGACCCACAAGGCACGCAGATCAACACCCGCGGGCTGGGACGCAGGAAGCGGGCCTTGTGCACGCGTCGGATGAAGTGCTTGAGCATTTCTTCGGTGGTGGAAAAATCCGCGATCACGCCATCCTTCATGGGGCGGATGGTGGTGATGTTGCCGGGCGTGCGCCCGAGCATGCGTTTGGCTTCCTGGCCGACGGCGGCGACCAGTTTGGGTGAGCCGGGACCATGGTCCTGGCGGATGGCCACGACCGAAGGCTCGTTCAGCACGATGCCTTGGCCGCGGACATAGATAAGGGTGTTGGCTGTACCCAGGTCGATCGAAAGATCGCTGGAGAACAGTCCGCGCAAAGTCTTGAACATCGAAAGCCGGCCCGGAAATGATGGCGGAAAAGCAGGCTAGACTAACAACGCAAGACGACGCCAGCAACCGGAAATTTCCTTGCGTTAGCAAGGTGTTAAATGAAATCGACCCGGATTCGGGCCGACAACATGAAATCGCGGTTAGAATTCGGAACTTTGCCGGCGTTGCCGGCGTGATGCGCAAGGACTCACGATGTCGGCATTGATCTGCGGCTCGCTCGCCTATGACACCATCATGGTCTTCCCCGACCAGTTCAAGAACCATATCCTGCCCGACAAGATGCACATCCTGAATGTGTCGTTCCTGGTGCCGAGGATGCGTCGCGAGTTCGGCGGTTGTGCCGGCAATATCGCCTACAACCTCAAGCTGCTCGGGGGCAATCCCATTCCGATGGCCACGGTTGGGCAGGATTTTGCCCCGTACCGCGCCCATTTCGAGGCGTGCGAGATCCGCATGGATCAGATCAAGGAACTGGCGGATCTGTTCACGGCTCAGGCTTTCATCACCACCGACCTGGACGACAACCAGATCACCGCCTTCCATCCCGGGGCGATGATGCGCAGTTATGAAAACCACGTGCGCGATGTCGATGGTGTCAGTTTTGGTATTGTCGGGCCGGATGGCTACGAGGCCATGCTGCAGAATTCGACCGAGTTTGCCGAATGCGGCATTCCTTTCATCTTCGATCCCGGCCAGGCCATGCCCCTGTTCAAGGGCAACGAACTGGCGCGCATGATCGAACAGGCCACCTACGTCACCGTCAACGATTACGAATCCAACCTGTTGCAGGAGCGCACCGGGCTGTCGGTCAAGCAGATCGCCGAGCAGGTCAAGGCCTACATCATCACCCGTGGCAACAAGGGCTCGGAAATCCACGTGCGCAACCAGTGCATCCAGATTCCCGCTGCCAGTGCCATGCGCGTGGTGGATCCCACCGGGTGTGGTGATGCCTATCGTGCCGGTCTCATCTTCGGTCTGATGCGCGACATGGACATGGCCACCGTGGGCCGTGTCGCCTCATTGATGGGTGCGATCAAGGTCGAACATCTGGGGCCGCAAAACCAGCGCTTTGACTATGGCGAGTTTGCCGAACAGTTCCGCCAGCAGTTCGGTTATGGACTGGACTGATTTGCCCGTACGGAGTCTGGAGCCGGTCACATCCCCGGAACGCGTGCGTCAGGGATATCCATGAACGCATCAGCTGAATTGTTGAAGGAACTGCGCCTGGACCGCTCCTCGCCGCCACCGGCTGGCGGCAAGACGGGCTGGATCGTCGCGGCCATCGTGCTGGTGCTGGTGGTGTTGGCAGTCGTGGCCTGGTTCTGGCGCGGTCACCAGGCCGTTCCTGAAGTACGCAGTGCCCAGGCGGTGGCCCTGGCTGGACCCGCCGCCGGCACGGCCGTGCTCGATGCCAGCGGTTACGTGGTGGCGCGGCGCATGGCCACGGTTTCGGCCAAGATCACCGGCCGGGTGCTGGAGGTGGCGATCGAGGAAGGCATGCGCGTGGAGGCCGATCAGGTGATGGCGCGTCTGGATCCGGTCGATGCCGACGCCCAGCTGGAACTGGCCCAGGCCCAGGTCGCCGCGGCGCGCAGTCAGATTGTCACCATCGAGGCGCAACTGGCCCAGGCCGAAGCCGATGCCAAGCGTCAATCCGCTTTGGTGGAACGCGGCCTGGCTTCGCAGGCGCAGCTTGAAGTGGCGGTGGCGCAACGTGACAGCCTGCGGGCCCAGCGCGTTACCGCCCGTCACAACGCCCAGGTGGCTGAAGATCAGTTGCAGATTGCCCGTAACGGGGTCGACAACACCATCGTGCGCGCACCCTTTGCCGGGGTGGTGATCGCCAAGGCGGCCCAACCCGGTGAAATCGTCTCGCCCATGGCTACCGGCGGCTACACCCGCACTGGCATCGGCACCATCGTGGACATGGATTCGCTGGAAGTGGAAGTGGACGTGGGCGAAGCCTATATCGGACGGGTCCAGGCCCGGATGCCGGCCGAAGTCATGCTCAATGCCTATCCGGACTGGCGGATTCCGGCCGAGGTGATCGCGATCATTCCAACCGCCGACCGCGGCAAGGCGACGGTCAAGGTTCGCGTTGGCTTGCAGCAAAAAGATGCTCGTATCGTGCCGGACATGGGCGTGCGGGTGAGTTTTCTGGAAGCTGCACGCAGTCAGGAAGACGCGTCGCCCAAGGGTGTGCGCATACCCCAGTCGGCCCTGGTCGAAGCGGCGTCGGGTCCGGGTGTGTTCGTGATCCGCGACGGTCAGGTCAGCCGGCGCGCGATCCAGCCGGGTACAGCGTTGGGCACGGATCGGCAGGTGCTGTCAGGCCTGAGTGCAGGTGAACGGGTGGTTCTTGATCCGCCGGCCTCGCTCCAGGATGGAGACCGCGTGCAGGTCGTCACATCACCCTGATTTTCAGGGGCAACAACCAAGGAGTTCCCATGTCGGTCCTGGTCAGCATCCGCCAACTCAGAAAGAACTATCAGCGTGGGCCGGAGACGCTCACCGTCCTGCACCGGATCAACCTGGATATCGAAACCGGTGATTTCGTGGCCTTGATGGGCCCGTCCGGCTCGGGCAAGACCACGCTGCTGAACCTGATCGGCGGCCTCGACAGCCCCAGCGGCGGCGAGATCGAGATCGAGGGTGAGCGTATTGATCGCATGGGATCCGGGCAGCTGGCCGGCTGGCGCAGTCGCCACGTCGGTTTCGTGTTCCAGTTCTACAACCTGATGCCGACCCTGAGCGCGCAGAAAAACGTGGAACTGCCGCTGCTTCTGACCCATCTGGGCGCGCGTGAACGCGCCCGCCGGGCCCAGATCGCCCTGACCCTGGTGGGCCTGGCCGATCGCCGCAACCACCGTCCCAACGAATTGTCCGGCGGTCAGCAGCAACGGGTCGCCATTGCCCGGGCAATCGTGTCCGATCCCACCTTCCTGATTTGCGACGAACCCACCGGCGATCTCGACCGGCAATCGGCCGAGGAAGTCCTGGATTTGCTGCAACGGCTCAATCGCGAGCATGGCAAGACCATCATCATGGTGACCCACGACCCCAGGGCGGCCGAATACGCCCGCCACACCATCCATCTGGACAAGGGCGAGCTGGTCGATACCAGCCCGGTCGCGTCCTGATCCGGGCCGATTCAGGGAGGTTGCGATGAAATATCTGCATCTGGTCTGGGCCCAGCTGACCCGCAGCCGTACCCGCACCTTGTTGACGCTGTTTTCCGTGGTGACGGCATTCCTGCTGTTCGGCCTGCTCGATACCGTGCGCGTCGCCTTCACCGCCGGGAGCAATCTTGAAGGTGCCAACCGCCTGATGGTGGCCTCGCGGCTTTCGATTACCCAGACCCTGCCGATCCGCTTGCTGCAGCAAGTGGAGGGCGTGCCGGGGGTGCGTCAGGTGTCCTATGCCATGTGGTTTGGTGGCATCTATCAGGATGTGAGGAATTTTTTCCCGAACTATTCGGTATCGCCCAATTATTTTGCCGTGAATGCCGAACTGGAACTGCCGCCCGAACAACTGGCCGCTTTCCAGGCCACCCGCAATGGCGCCGTGGTGGGAGAGGCACTGGCGCAAAAGTTCGGTTGGAAGCTAGGTGATGTCATCCCCCTGCAGGCCACCATTTTTCCTCGCAACGGCAGCAATGACTGGCCACTGGAACTCAAGGGCATCTATCGGGCGCGCGATCGCAACAACATCCAGGAAGAAAACCAGCTGATGATGAATTGGACCTATTTCGACGAGGCCAATGACTACATCAAAAATCAGGTGAGCTGGTTCACCGTGGTGCTGGAGGATCCGGACCAGTCTTCGGCAGTGGCGCAGGCCATTGATGCCTTGTCGGCCAACTCCGACCACGAAACCCGGACCCAGACCGAATCCGAGTTCCAGCAGGCCTTTCTCAAGCAGTTTGCCGACATCGGCCTGATCGTCACCTCGATCATGGGCGCGGTGTTCTTCACCCTGATCCTGTTGACCGGCAACACCATGGCCCAGGCCACCCGCGAGCGCATCCCCGAACTGGCCATCTTCAAGACCCTGGGTTTTGGCGATGGCACCGTGCTGGCTCTGGTGCTGGCCGAATCGGTGCTGCTGGTCGGCTTGGGTGGTGTGCTGGGCCTGAGCCTTGCGAGCCTGGCGATTCCCGGCCTGGCAAGCGCCAGTGGTGGCATGGTGCCATTTCAGGGTGTGCCGGCTGCGACCTGGTGGATGGGCCTGTTGCTGGCCTGCGGCATCGGTGTCGTGGTGGGTTTGCTGCCAGCCTTGCGGGCGCGACGTTTGAAGATCGTCGATGCCCTGGCCGGACGTTGAGCGATGAACTTGGTGCAGGGCGAAGCAATTTTGCGTGTTGCAGGGAGTAGACCGTGGCTGAGTATCTGAAAACCCTGGCAATCTCGTTGCTGCTGATCCTGGCCCTGGTGCTGTGGATTGCTCTGCCCTGGATCGGGGTGTTGGTGCTGGTCCTGATTCTGGCCGCCTGGCTGGGGTTCACCCGCATGGGTCGTCTGGCCTTGGCGGCAACCCGTTTGGGAGTTGCCAGCCTGCCGCAGCGCTGGGGTGCATCCCTGGTGATCGTGATCGGCATTGCCGGGGTGGTCGGCGTGCTGGTGGCGATGCTGGCCATGGGTGAAGGTTTCCAGGCCACCCTGACGGCGGCCGGCAGCGACGATACGGCCATCGTCCTGCGCGGAGGTTCCCAGGCCGAGTCCAATTCCGTCATTACCCGTGACCAGGTGCCGCTGCTGGCCAGTCTGCCGGGGATCGAGCGCGACGACGAGGGCAAACCTCTGGTTTCGGCAGAGCTTTCGCAGGTGGTGAACCTGCCTTCGCGCGCTGATGGCAGCGACGTCAACGTGCAGTTTCGCGGCATCAGCGAACAGGCTTTCAAGGTGCGCAAGAACGTGCGCATCGTCGAGGGACGTGGACCGGGAACCGGCTTGCGGGAAATTGCCGTCGGACGCGGGGCGCAAACGCAATTCCGGGGCCTTGAACCCGGGCATGCCCTGATGCTGGGCAATCAGCAATGGACCGTGGTCGGGGTGTTTGAATCCGGCGATGCCTACGAATCGGAGCTGTGGGGCGATGCCCAGACCGTGGCGGCCACCTACCAGCGCCCGGCCTATCAGTCGGTGCTGGTACGCACCGGCAGCGAGGGCTTCGAGGCATTCAAGTCGGCGGTCGAGGCCGATCCGCGCTTTCAGCTCGAAGTGCAGACCACCCACGCATATTTTGCCAAGCAGTCCGGTGGCCTCAAGACCCTGCTTCAAGTTCTGGGTACGGTGATTGGCGGCATCATGGCCGTCGGGGCCGTGTTCGGCGCGCTCAATACCATGTACGCCGCCGTCGCCACCCGAGCCCGTGAAATCGCCACCTTGCGCGCTATCGGTTTTCGCGGCCTGCCCGTGGTCACCGCGGTGATGCTGGAAACCCTGCTGCTGGCGCTGGCCGGCGGTCTGCTCGGGGGGGTGCTTACCTGGCTGGTGTTCAACAACTACAGCGTCTCGACCCTGGGCAACAACTTCAGCCAGGTCGTGTTCCAGTTTCAGGTCACCTCGACGTTGCTCTGGACCGGACTCAAATGGGCCTTGGGCATGGGCCTGGTCGGTGGCTTGTTTCCGGCTCTACGGGCGGCGCGTCTACCGATCGTGGCGGCCTTGCGGGAAGTTTGAGCCCAAGGCGGCAGTCGGTCATGGTTGATCTGGAGTCATGGGGTCCTTGTGCAGTTGCGCATGCCGCAGTACAATGCCGCTCTTTTCCCGCTCGTTCGGGCCGGGACACCCAATCTCAGGATTGACGACATGAAAGCTGATATTCATCCCCAATACGCTCCGGTGGTGTTCCAGGACGCCTCCGCCGGTTTTTCCTTTCTGACCCGTTCGACCTTGACCAGCAAGGACACCATCGAGTGGGAAGACGGGCAGACCTATCCCCTGATCAAGGTTGAAGTGTCCTCGCGCTCGCACCCGTTTTACACCGGCAAGCACAAGATCATGGACACCGGCGGTCGGGTCGACAAGTTCCGTCGCCGCTACACCGGCAAGTAAGACCTTTGCGCAAGGCGGGCCGATCCGGCGCGCCATTGCACCAAAGTCCAGCGCCACCCGCCTTGGTCGGGTGGCGTTTTGCTGTGCGATAATTACCTTCTTTGCCACGTTGACCGGAAACCCGCTACGGGTTGGTCCGAGCCGGTTGGTCATGCCGCTGCGCATGGTCCGGCCAATGCGGCACCCATCTTTGTGCTAAGGAGAAGTTTCGTGGCTGACAATTCCCATGTCGTTTTGACCGATCCGGAAAGTGGCAAATCGGCCCAGTTGCCGGTGGTGCGTGGCAGCCTGGGCAGCCCGACCCTGGACATTGCCCGCTTGCAGCGCGACGCCGGGTATTACACCTTCGACCCGGGTTTTGCCGTAACCGCCAGCTGTCGCAGTGCCATCACCTATATCGATGGTGAAAAGGGCGTCCTGCTGTATCGCGGCTATCCGATCGAGCAACTGGCCAAGCAGTCGAGCTTTCTGGAAGTGGCCTATCTGCTGATGAACGGCGAGCTGCCGACCAAGGCCGAGTTCGATGCCTTCGAGCAGAAGGTGACCCATCACACCATGATGCACGAGGCCTTCCGCACCTTCCTGTACGGTTTCCGCCACGATGCCCACCCGATGGCGATGCTGACCGGCATGCTGGGTTCGCTGTCGAGTTTCTACTACAACGACCTGGATCTGAGCGATCCCGAGCAGCGACGCCTGGCGGCGATCCGCCTGATCGCCAAGATCCCGACCATCGCCGCGGCTTGCTATCGCTACTCCATCGGCTGGCCGATCCGCTATCCGAAGAACAACCTCGAATACACCACCCGCTTCCTGCACATGATGAAGGAAGTGCCCAGCGGCCCGCTGGAACTCAATCCGGTGGTGGCCGAAGCCCTCGACCTGCTGTTCATCCTGCACGCCGACCACGAGCAGAACGCTTCCACCTCGACCGTGCGTCTGGTCGGTTCCACCGGTGCCAACCCCTATGTCAGCGTCGCTGCCGGTGTCGCCGCCTTGTGGGGGCCGGCGCATGGCGGAGCCAACGAGGCCGTGCTCAAGATGCTGGAAGAGATCGGCGATGCCAGGAGCGTGCAGTCGGCTGTGGACAAGGCCAAGGACAAGGATTCGGGTTTCCGCCTGATGGGTTTTGGTCACCGCGTCTACAAGAACTTCGACCCGCGC
>CAYRJS010000032.1:0-15547 GCA_964424535.1 uncultured Aquimonas sp. | reverse complement strand
GAGATCCGGGCTGGGGTCGAACGGAATCCGTGCGCCTAGACCGCGCACGGTCTGAAGTCTTAATCCCTTTGAGATCAGGGCTGGGGTCGAACACTCAGGATGTTTCGTGGGTCACGAAAAAAGAAGCGTCTTAATCCCTTTGAGATCAGGGCTGGGGTCGAACCTGCCGCTCGCGCTAAGGCCGTATGGGTTAACCCTGAGTCTTAATCCCTTTGAGATCAGGGCTGGGGTCGAACGCAAGCGATGAATGAAGCATGGGCTGCGGGCGTAGTCTTAATCCCTTTGAGATCAGGGCTGGGGTCGAACCTCGCCGCTGCGTGCATCGGACAAGCTGCCGATGTCTTAATCCCTTTGAGATCAGGGCTGGGGTCGAACCGCTGGGTGCTGGGAATCTTTTGGAATCAACGGGTTGCCGGGCTGGTTATGAAAGGTCGGCGGCATTGGCGATGATGTCTCCGGACTGGTGTCTGGTGTGATCGGTCGAGCCTGGTACGTGCTTGTTCCCGGGTTCGCTGGTTGCTGTCACAACTTGAGGCAGGTGCTGCCGATGATAGCGCAACACGCGCATGGGCTGCCGCTCTCAGTTTGCCAGATCTTTGCCGGTTTCGAGCTTGCCACCCCAGTGGATGCCATCGGGTAGTTGATCCTTGCCGAATTGCATGCGCAGGCCGCGGCGCGGCAGCGGGTAGGCCCGGATGTCGTCCTCACGGGTGTCCATGATTTCTTCCAGCATGCCAAGGCAGTGGCGCAATTGCTCGGCGCTGCCGGTGAACAGGAATACGGAGTATTGAACCGCAGTGGCACGCTTTTTCAGGGCGCGGTGGATGCGGCCCAGGCGCTTGGGTTCCTTGATGTCGTAGCAGATGATGTATTCGCCGGCCATCAGGGGGTGACTCCATCGTCGTGGGTGTCGGAGACGAAGAAATCCGGGTCGTCACTGGCTATTTGCGGGATGATCTGCTTGGCCAGTGCGGCGGTTTTGTCCGCGAGGGCGCGGCGCAGGACCTCGGCGTGTTCTTCATAGGCGCCGTAATAGCGTGCGCGGCCAGCCTTGCCGAGCATGCAGCCGGCATTGGTCTGGCTGAAATGTTCGGAGGTGAGGGTTTGCGAGGAAACCAGTTGCAGGCAGAAGCGATCCACCAACGGGCGAACGGTTTCCAGGATGTCGCAGGCCAGGGATTGGCGGCCAAATGCGAGCTGGTGATAAAAGCCGATGAACGGGTCGAAGCCTGCGCTGTGCAGGGCCATGGCGGCTTCGGAGTTGGCCATGCTGTAGCTCAGCGAGAGCAGGGCGTTGAACGGATCGCGCGGCGGGCGGCGGTTGCGCTGGGTGAAATCCAGGCTGGGCGGCACCACGGCGCGAAGACCGGCAAAGTAAGTGCTGGCGGCGGCCCCTTCCAGCCCGCGCAGGCTGTCAAGCGTGGTGCTGGACTCGATGCTCTCCATATTGCCTTGAAGCAGGCGCATGGCATTGGTGAGGGCGTAACGGTTTTGCGGGCGGTCTTCGCGCAGCTTCTCGAACCATCCGTGTTGGCGCTCCAGCTTGGTGCGGACCAGATATTTGGAATAGCGCAGGCAGAACTCCGGATCCAGGGAGAGGCGGGTCTGTTCTACACGGCGGCGGGCATCATTGTGCGGGCGTGAAAGCATCAGGCTGGGATTGCCACGGCGGCCGGAGAGAATGGTCACGCCGACGCCCTGTTCGCCAAGTTTGCCGAGCAGCCCGGCTTGCAGGGTGACATTGCCCCGCAGGAAGACACGGGTGATTGGGGCAAGCGGTACGGTGCCCATGCGCTGGCCGTTTTCACGGAATACCAGTGCGCCGGCATCCAGCTCAAGGTGTACATCGCGGCGGTCTACAAACAGGCTGCTCATGCGGTGTCTCCGACAGGAAAATGTGGCGGATTCAAACGATGGAGAAGTGCGCGTTGGCGAAGGTATCGGCGCGGCCCATGCATACCGGGGTCATGCGGGGGTCCAGCGCAATCAGTTGCACGCGGTCGGTGCTGGGGTCGATCAATTGCTTGATATCGGCCTGGATGTCACGCAATTCTGCAGGGGTGATCCAGATTTCCGGCACGGATTTTTGCCCTGCGACACGGTAACTCTTGAAATAGCGGCAAACACGGGCCAGACGGCGCGGGTGGCAGATATCGTAGGCAACCAGGTGCAGGGTTCGTGCCATGGTGAAGGCTCCTTGGTGAAATGGGGAGACAAAACCTTTGGTGGGTAGAAGGTGAAACCGTTGTGCTGGAAGTGTTGGGGCGGGGCGTTGATGAAGGGGGCAGGTGCCGGCAAGGAGGTTGCAGGAATTACCTGCGGGTGACCTCCTTGATGAGGGTGGAGATGGCCGCGATGGCGGCGGTGGTGAGGATCTTCACGAGCAACTGATTCATGGATGTGCTCCGGTCCGGAAGTGTTTGGCAGTCGGTGGCTTGGTGTGCCTGGGGAATATATTGCAGCAAGCAAAAATGAAAATACCGCGCGGCAAGCTTGCCGCGCGGTGTCCAGTTGCAAGGTGCCGCTCTCCAGGCCTGATGCGCGCTGTGGCTCATCCACAAAAAAACCCTCCCGGCGGGAGAAGGAAAAGATGCGCTGGACGGTGAGGTTTATCAGGTGAGCAGCTGAATGGCGTCGGGCACCAATGCCAGGGCCTGGCGTGTGTTCGGGCGCTTGCCGGCGGTCACCAGCAGGTAGGGCGTGGCGGCGGGGCCGAGCTGTTCTGTCAGGTGGCGTTTGAGCTTGGAGTTGTTCTGTTCGAAGAACTCCTTTTCCATTCCGTCTTTGAGACGGATTTCGGCGTTTTCGCAGGCATCGGAATGGGGGCCGACGATGCGGCGATACAGGGCAAGGAACGATTGTGCGTCGGCACTGCGCCAGTGTTGCGGGCCTTGCCGCTCGCTGGCCAGTTTCGCCCACCATGCAAACCAGGCGATAAGCGCGGGCGGAAGTTTTACCAGGGTGTCACCGCATTGCACTTCCCGCTTTCCAAGATCGATGCGCAGTTGAGGCGGGGCGAAGCTCTTGCGGATGGCGGTGACGGTGTCGTTGTAGCTGGCATGGCCTTGCAGCAGTTGTGTCGGCTGGCCGTGGCGAAGGCTGACCACGGGGATGCGCGCCAGAGTGATCTCGGCATCAGCGGTATCGATGCTGCGGTTGTCGCGGGTGGTGAGGCGGCGCGGCGTGGCCGGTTTGAAGAAGAAATCCGGGTGGCCTTCAAATGGGCTGGATACCAGCACATGCGAGAGCTGGTCCTGCGGGCGTGCAAACAGGGAAAAGGCATAGCCCAGATAGAAGCCCATGGTCTTGCGGCCTCCGGCGATGGAGGCGTGCAGGGCACTTTGCGGATCGCGGGTGAGATCGGCCACCAGTTCGGTGATGCTGTCGGCGGCGTGGGCGTTTTCTTCCGGAGTGCGGATATCGGCCAGGGGTTGGCCATGCGCATCGTGGATGACGTGGATGCAGCTTTCGTCGAAACGCGGCGTGCCCAGTTGCGGGTAATCGGCCAGCAGAGCATGGAATTGCCCGCCATCGGGGTGCAGCAGGGCAGTACGCGCCTGCTGTGCGCCGGAGGTGGTGGTGATCAGATGGATTTCCGTGGGCAAGAAAGCCCGTGCCGTATCCTCGGGCTGAACTGCCAACGCGTACAGGGTTTCGGTGACGATCTGCGGCGACATGCCGGTGACGGCGAGCAGGATGCGGCGGGGGTAGGTGTGGGGCATGGTGAGCAGGCAATCAGGAGTTTGGGGAAATCCACTTGGTAAGCATTTCCGGGAGACGGGAGATGTCGCCACCCGATACCACTTTGATATTCAGCGCGTCAGCTAGTCGTAGTTCGGGCTCTTTGAGCTTGCGGTAGCTGAGCAACATGCCGCGCGTGCCTGATCCACCAATGCGTTTGCAGTTTTCGGCAAGCTTGAACAAGGTGTCATTGGCCTTTGGAGGCAAAGGATTTCTGGAGCTGCCTACCGGCTTGTCAATGCGTGCAGTCTTGCACTCGATGACGAACAAGCGATTGCGGGCCATCAAGGCGATATCCAACTCGTTTTTGGTGCCGGTGGCGTCATCGACGACCTCAAGTCCCATGGCGCTGTCACGGATGCCGAGCTTGCCGGAGAGTTCATGGACGGTCTGCATGGCATGAAGTTCAAGCCAGCCACCTTTGACGAAGTCACGGTCGGCGTCGCTGTGGAACCGGATGGCGTTGTTGCTTACCTCCAGCACGTCAGCATCTTCGAAATCACGCAGCAGCGCCTCCAGACTGCGGCTGTCACGTTGTGACTCGTCGAGTCTGATGCTCAGGCTATTCCGGTCTTCGGCGTTCTGGGCCAGATAATTGAGCATGCCCAGCGCATCCTGATAGCTCCCAGTACGGGTAGTGAGGATTCGCAGTAACTCCTGGTGCCCAAATTCGGCATGTGGGCGCTGAGGAACAGCAGGAAGCGAAAATCCATAGCTTCGCAAGTAATGACGCAGTCGCAGTTGTTGCTGCAAGGATTGGGGCTCAGGTTCGTCTTTGCCCAGCCAGATCACCTGGTCGGTATCGGCGTCCACATAGAACATGCGCCAGTCGCTGACACCGGCCACTGATTGCGCGGCGGCTGACATCAGCTTGGTCCCACCAGTAATGTTGAGCATCACTTCATTGCCATCCAGGCGTACAGCCAGCTCGGTGAGCTCTTCTTCTGTCTGGCGGAAATGCTGTTCATTTCCGAGATTGAATAATTCGACCTGGATGGTGTTTTCGCGCAATACCTTGAGCAGGTTGTCGGCTTGGCGCTGCATGCGACGGGTAACTACCAGTACGATTTTGTCCGGCTTGAACTTTGGATCAAGGGCAGGCAGGAGGTTGGCGGCAGCTTGGGCTGATACGAGACAGACCTGGATTCTCATGGCTGATTTCCGGATGTAGAAATGGGACCGCGAACATCAAAGCGTTCGAGTATGGCATCGCATTGACCAAGTTGCTGAGCGCTCAATTCCTGGCCACGCATGGCTTCGGGTATCTGTAACGAAAGGTTCCAGTAGCTTGCGCCTCGTGCGCAAACCTGTGCCGCCAGGTGAACCGGCAGGGTGCCGATAACTTTGTCACCGGCCTGAATGCGGGTGACATCATCCAGATGGGCGAGATGTCGATCAAAGAGGATGGCGTTTTGTTGTACCCACCCCAATGCGCCGGGGTGGCGGGTGATAAGCCAGGTGGTCATGTGTTGAAAGATTCTGTGCGAGAAGGGTGCATTGTGAGCGGAGGACAGATACGTGGTGCTGTTGGCAAGCTTGTCATGTGGTTTTGTCCAACATATAGGCATTGCCCTCCAGGGGGGGGCATGACGATTGCCACGATGAACTCCCGCACCTTTGCGCGTGATGCGGGCAAGGCCAAACGCGCTGCGCAGGATGGAAGTGTTGCTCAACCCGTGGGAGTCAGACGCGATGTAACCATGGGCATGCTCAGGGCATGGATGTCATTCGATAGCCACCCAAGCCGAAGCTGGTGTTCTTGCCCACATGCAGCCATTGACCTAGGTGCAACAATTCGGCAAAAGGTGAAAGCGCGCCATGCAGGTGCAGGCTGCCGGTCAGACCACCGAGCTTCATTTCCTGCTGCTGGCGTTGCGAGTAGCGGCCCCAATCGAACCAGCGCAAGTCACTGGCATCCAGGCGGATGGCTTCGGCCTGGGTCACCAGTGTAGAGAAATCCTGTTGTGGTGCCTGGCTGCCAAGGTGAATATCCATCAACAATTGCCAGCGTCGCGCCAGGGTGACCAGCAGGGTGCGGGCATCAATCGTGTTGGCGCGCACCGGTTTGCTGCGCTGTTGCAGGCGAAGTGGGGTGTAAAAATGAAGCGTGACGTATTCACCCAGCGGTAGTACGGGAGGGAGTTGCGTGTTAGGTGCCAAAGGCGCAAGCCCGGCGTTGTCGGCGCTCCACAACGGATCGCCGTTTTCCTGCTGCACAGAAAGTAGAGTGCAGCGCGTGTGGTGCTCACCCAGCCCTTTGCGCAGTGCGTGGTGCCAGGCCAGTAGGAGTGTGGGCAGCAGTTCCAGTGCCTTGCCGATCAGCACGAGGCTGAACTGGAAAGTCTTGCCGGCCCGCAGCCGCTGTTCCCCAAGACCCGGGGGTTCGATGACATAAGGCTGCGGCATCTGACTGAACTTCTGCAGGCCGTGCTCGGCCAATGGTGGTGCGGCGAACATCAGGCAGTAGGGGCAGGTGCTGTGCAATGCGCAGGCTTTGCCATCGACATGCGGCAACGGCGAAAGTGCCAGCAACGCATGGCCGAAGGCACCGCGCAGCATGGAGCCGGCATAGGGCGGCAGTTGCAGTGGGCCTTCGGTGCGTGCTGTCAGATGCAGGCGAGCGATGGGCAGGGTGTCGATGAAGGAGTGGGTCATGTCGTTTGTTCCATCACGAGTGATGGGATAACACTGTTATAACGCCGTGCGGGTGATTCCATGTTCAAGACAGAGGTTGCCATGAAGACCATGCTTCGCCCTGTGGGCAATTCGCAGGGGGTGCTGATCCCCAAGCCTGTTCTTGCCCAGGTGGGTATGACTGGCGAGGTTGATTTGACCGTGGAGGACGGTGCCATCGTGCTGCGTCCTGCCAAGCCCAAGGCCCGCGAAGGTTGGGCCGATGCCAGCCGCCAGTTGGCCGAGGCGCAGGACGATGCTCTGGCCTGGCCGGAGTTTTGGCAATGCCGCTGATGAGTCGCTGGCATGGTGAAACGTGGCGATATCTGGCTGGCTGCGCTTGATCCCACGGTGGGCAGGCAGATGCGCAAGATCCGGCCCTGTGTGATCATTTCGCCGCCTGAAATGCACGATCACCTGCGCACCGCCATCGTTGCACCAATGACCACGGGCAGTCGCCCTGCCCCGTTTCGGGTGCCGGTGAAGTTCCAGGGCACGAGCGGACTGATCCTGCTCGACCAGATTCGCACACTCGACCAGCAACGACTGGTCAAGCGCCAGGGAGCTGTACGCGCGGCAACACTGGCGCAGGTGCTGGCGGTGTTGCAGGAGGTGTTTGCGCCGTAAGGTTGCGGACTCGGTCGTAGGTGCGGAGCTTGCTCCGCACAGTGCCGAGCAAGCTCGGCACTACAGAAAGCCGGCAAATCCACGCGCAGGACGATCATTTCAGCGGTATGCCTGCGTGCGCTGGGCAGAGCACTGGTGTCATGTCCTTTCGACGCGCACCAGTACACCCTCGGCCACATGGGCGTTGACCCGGACGAACTGGTTGGTTCTGACTTTTTGCTGGATGTCAGGTGGAAGCGTTTGCAAAAGTGCTTCGCCAGCAGGGGCCAATGCAATCGCGGTTTTGCCACTTTTTTCGACGGTGAGAGCACCATTGGCGCGGTTGAACTTCACGCGTGCGCCTTCCCACGCCACGGCATTGGCCTGCTGGCGCAACAATGCCTCGGCTTTTTCGCGCTCCTTGGCGGCTTCCTGCTGGCGATCATGTTCTTCCTGCCGTCGCTGGCGCTGCTTTTCGGTTTCCATTGCGCCATAACCCACCGACGTTTTCGCACCGAAGCCCAGCCACTCGAAGGCGTGTTCGAAGGCGGCTTCCAGCAGGGTTTGCCAGCGGTTGTCGGCGGCCAGATCGGGGGCGATGCGCTCCAGGTGGGCGAGATCGCACTGCACATGGAAGGCAAAGCGGGTGCGTGGCGGCAGGGTGAGGAAACTGATCGGGTTGGGTTGGCCGCTGTCGTGCGGGGTGGTGCTGGCACCACTCTTGCGGTCATTTTTTTGCTGGTAGTAGTGGCCCTGATGCGGGGTCATGATGTCCACGCTCAGGCTGTCGCCGGGGATGTGCGGGATGGCATCCCAGAAGCTCAATGCGCCGCGCACATGGTCGGTATCGCCATCGCGTGACTCCTTGCCGAACAGGGCGTCGATGATGGACAGCTTGATGGTGGGCTTGCGATCGCGCTCCAGCAGATGGACTTCATCATTACGCCAACCGTGCGCATCGCCCCATTCGCCGGAAGCCAGTTCGCGTGCGGCCTGACGCAGCACGCCCTTGATGCCGCTGCCGGGCAGGTAGGGCAGACCGTAGGGACTGAGGAAAGCGAAGCCGTTTTCCAGCGGGTGTTCGTTGCCAAGGCCGGTGGTGAAAGGTGCGGTAGCGATGGCGTCCAGCGTCAGCACATCTGCGCAGCCATCGGCAAGTTTGGCTTGGCGCCCGGCCATGGCTTCCATGATGGCTTTGTCGTTGGGGGTCAACTTGCAGGCTTGTTGCAGGGCGGAGGTTTTGTTCTCAACCTTGATGGCGCGTTCTTCGCGCGCTTGCCCGCGCACCGCGTAGTCCATATCAGACGTGGACCAAAGCAGCTCCCTGGTGCGGCGGTCGATGCCCCACAATGGCAGATACATGCCAAAGCGCAGGCCGGGCGAGGCGTGGCTCAAGTCCTGCTCTTGCAGATACTTGGGAATGGCGGCAATGGGCATGTCAGTCGTTCCCCTTGTTGCGGGCGGCAGCCATCTGGCGCAGCCATTTGAGCCAGGCGAAGGCTTCGGCGTTGATGGCCTGGTAGTCGGCGGATTCTGTCTTCATCAGTGCTTCCATGAAGGTAGGAAATTCACTGTCATGGAAAGTGCCGGGGAAGCGGTTGGCAAGCCAGGTACGTAGGTGAGCGGCCACCTCTCCAACGTGGCGATAATTTTCTTTCTTGCCCTTTTCATGACAGAAGGCCAGCACCTGCATCAGCCCGCTGTTCATGATGAGCGCTGGAAGGCCCTTGGCGGCATTGACGTGATCTTTTCCGTAGCGGGCGCAGGCATTCCAGGCGTCTTGCGCGCGCTGTTGTTCCAGAGTCTGTTTGCTCACGGTGTCAGCCCTCCACCTTGGCAATGACCAGGCCACGCCCGGTGGTGGCATCGCCGCCGATCTGCAGCAGGCGGCCATCGATCAATGGTTTGATCTTGGTGAACACTTCTTCAGCCGACGATTCGTTTTCCTTGCCTTTGCCGGTACGGGTCTGACCGACCAGCAGCGGGGCGATCATCAAGGATTCGGGCGGCAGGTTTTCGGTGTAGAACAGGCCACCATCGCTGGCAGTGCCGGTATCTGGATCAATGCGCACATGCGGCTCGACCAGCATGGCGTTCCTGGCGAAGTAGCCGAAATCGGTATCGGACAGCACGACCAGATCGCGGGCGATCTTCTCGCGGAAGAATTGCTGGGCGTCGCCTTCGGGCAGGGCGCGGGCGGCAAGGTCGGCGGCAATTTGTGCCAGCGGTTCGGACGCATGGCCCGCGTATTCGAACGCTTCCAGATGCAGCTTGTCGCCGGAGAGCAGTTTTTCGTTGGCAAACAGGCATTGCCCATCGTCCACGCTCGGCACATTCCAGGATGGTGACTTGCCAGTGAGTTGCAGCAGCCGTTGCGCACGCGCCAGCGCCTGCGGGCAGGTGGCATACACATAGCCGCCCTTCAAGCTGCGCACAGGCAGGGCCACCAGTTGCGCATCGCCAAAGCTGATGGCACCGGCGTGCAGTTGGTTGCTGTTGGAATCCGGCCCCAGCAGGCGGTCAATATCCTCCTTGTTGCCGCCGAGCGCCGTGTAGCTGTGCCGCAGCGCGCCCTTGATGCCGGAGCCGGCAAAGCTGGGGTGTTGGGTATGGCGTTCGCGCTGGATGGGATTGTCGATCACGTCCACGGCCTGGCCGGCGCCCATGTGGACGGGGCTGATGGCGTAGAGGAAGACGGCGGCTTGTTTTTCGAACATGTCGGGTGTCCTTGCAGTGCGTTTGGTGGCGTTTTCAGTAAATGGCGAGGGTGAGGCGGTTGAAGCCTTCGGCGCGACGGTGCATATCTTCGCAAGCCTCATTCCAGAGACCATGCGCGACAAGCTTGCGAAGGGCATCAGGCGTGGCCTGAACTTCGTCCAGCCAATACACGCTGCCGGCGGGTGCGATGCGTTGCGCGGGTTTGGGGCTACCTTTGCCCTTGTTGCCCGCCAGATCCCAGCCGGAGACAACATCGTTGCGCGCCACGCTGGCGGCCACCAGGCGGCCTTGTACGCCGTGCAGGTTGAAGTGATAACCGCCGTCCACGAGTGAAAATCCGTTCGGCAACCAGCCGCCTGCAAACAAGCCGGGGCTGGTAAGAACAAGGCGGCAGCGCTGTTGCTGGCTGATGGTTTCGTAATCGGGCTGCGGCCAGTCGAGATTCACGGATTGGATGCTGGCGGCGCGACCATCGCCGCCCAGGCGCAGCAGGCCAGCGTCTGGCGCTTGCGCACCGTTGACGATGGCGACAAAACCGACGCCATCCTTCAAGGCCACGGCGCGGTTGGTGAACAGCTTGCCGTCATCGGCGCTGCGGGTGTTTTCCGCCAGACCCACGCCAACACGTTCATCAAAGGCCCAGAGTTCGCTGGTTTTGATGAAGTCATCACTGCCGGGCGTCTGCCCGGCCAGGTATTTTTTCCAACCTGATTGGCGCAGCCACCAGCCGCTGGCGGCCTTGCTGCGGTTTTCCTGTGCCAGCACGGGCAGCAACGGCAGCGGGCTGGAAGTCTGGATGCGCGCATGCAGGGTGGTGAGTGCAAGGCGCTGTGCCTGCACGTTGTCATCGTCGGCCTGCAAGACCAGGTCGGCGGGTGGGGCAAACAGGAGTTCAGTCTGCTTGCCCTGCTGTCGGGCCAAGTGGAAGGCATGCAGGACGAAGCTGCCGGGTGCTTCAGGCGTGCCCAGTTCAGGATGCGCTACTTCACTTCTGGCGAACGTGGCAAGGTCGATGCTGTTATCCACCAGCATGCGCGAGCGGATCGCACCGGCGGCCACCGAAGGCCATGGCGGCACGATGCTTTCGCCATAGCTGCCAGGATCGCCGAAGGATTGGTTGCCGCGCAGATAGAGCACGTCCAGCGGAGTGATGAAAACGGAGTTCATGCGGTTTCTCCAGTGCTGCGCACTTCGCGGGCGAGGAACTCGGCCACGCTGATGAAGTTGCGCAGCCATTCGATCTGCTTGCCAGTGGGTTCCAGCAAGGCGAACATGGTGAGACGCTTGGTCAGTTCCGATGCCTGGTGCTTGGCGTCGCCTTGCGCCTGACGCGCGAACTGGTAGGCCAGCAGGCTTTGCAGCATGTCGGCATTGAGCGGTTGGGGCAGTTCGTTGCCATCGAGCCATTGCAGGGTGTGGTAGGCGGCGCGGCGCGAGACCCCATCGGCGGCGAGGAAACGGCGCAGGTCTTGCAGCAGTTTCACCGGTTCGCCCCACTTGGCGGTCAGGCGCAGTGCACCGCCGGAGCGTTTGATGATGGTGATGGAGAACGCATCGCGCCCGCCCTCGTTCTTGGCACGCTGTTCGGCGGCGGCCAGTTCACGGCGCACGGCGGCAAGCGGGGCTTGATGGTGGGCGATGACCGCGCCGCAGGAGGCGGTGGCCTTGCTGCCCATCATGCGCATCAGCTTGCCGTTGAGGAAGGCAAAGCCGTTGTGCAGGGTGAGGCCGCGCGGGTCGCGCCCGCCTTCGTGCTCCGGGTCGGTGCCACTGTAGGCGTGACGCAGGCGCTGCATCGCCGGCAGCAGATCAGCTACCGGCAGCATGGCGAACACATCATCGCCCCCGGCGTAGATCAGCCGGCCCAGGTGCTCATTTTCCACTACATGACGCACCACGGTCAGCGAGAAATCGTTGAGCGCACCGGAGATAGCCAAATGACGATTGGGTGAGAGAGCACGCTTTTGCTGGCCATAGCGTTTGATGCGGCTCTGCTTTTCGGCGTGTTTGTCGAAGCCGGTTTGCACCTCGGGATGGAAGCTTTCGCGGTAGCTGATGGCGTAGTCCTGACCTTCGCTGGATTCGCCTGCCAGCCATGCACCCATGCGATCACCGTCCATCAGCAACAGGGCGTAATAGGTTTCCAGATTGATGTCTTGCGCCTTGCCGTCGCGACCTTGAGCAAGTGTCTGGCGAACGAGCCGACTGGCGTGGTTTTGCCCGGATTCGCTGTCCTGCTCATCGGCATGATCCAGCAAGGCGGGCAGGCGGCGGGCATCGTCCAGTGCGGGATTTTTGGTGTGGCGCAGCATCAGCCGACGCGGCAGGGCCACGCTGTCGGTCTTGCGCAGTTGATCCTGCGTGCCGGGCGCGGTCAGGCCGCCACGTTCCAGCCATTGGTCGAGCTGGTGTGCCAGCGCCAACGTGTGGGTGGAAACGACGAAACGGCCGATGTCCTTGCCCAGTGCTTCGCCGACCTCCCTGGCAAACAGCGTGGGCCACAGGCGCTTGAGGGCGGGCAGGGCGCCCAGATGTTCGCCTTTCTTGGCCCAGGCGGGTTTTTGTTTGGCGATGCGCGTCCACAGCGTATCGCTGCGCTGGCCTGCGGGCAGGCTCAACTGATCGCGGTCGGTGGTGAGCCATTCGGTTTCGCCGCTCAGGCTGCAACGCCAGCCTTTCTGTTCGCTCTGATCGAACGGGCGCAGCGATTTGGCAGCAGCCAGCGCGCGTTCGGCAAGATCATGCACGGCGGGATAGAGCACGCCGGGGTTGGGGGCGAAGAAGGTGGTGTTGTCATCCCACGCGATGTCCTTGCACAGCACCTGCCAGGCATCGCTGGCAAGAAAGCCCGGCTCGCCATTGTCGCTGAAGAACGGGCGCATGGCGTCGGACAGTTCCGTGACGTCCAGATCGGTTTGCCGGTCTGCATTGCGGGCACGGATCAGCGAGAACGGCACGGCGGCCCAATGCACTTCGGGGAAGCCTTGCAACTGTTCGCGCATCTGCGCGAACAGAGTGGCGCTGTCGGCAGGGTCACCAGCGACTTCCAGCAGCGCCTGAACCACGCTGTCACCGAGCTTTTGCAGCCAGCCGCGCACGCTGGCCTCTACGGCGAGGGCGATCTCCCTGGCTTGACTGGCAGGCACGACGGCGACGAAGCGGTTGGGCAGGGCGGCGGAGAACAGCGGGTTGCTGTCGGTGCCGCCCTTGTTCCACTCGCAATCCTTGAACAGTTCGTGCGGCAGGCCGCATTGCTCGCGCAGCCACAGATCCACCTGCGGCACACCGCGTAGTCGCGGGAACAGGATGGCGTCCGGCCCAAGTCGCTCGCAGACCACGCGCATGGCTTCCCAGGACAGGCGTGCGAGCAGGTGCGAGCCGGCCCACAAGTCTTCCATCTTGCGCGCGGCGGCAATGAAGGGCTGCACCGGGCCGATGGACAGGCTCAAAAGCGCCGCATCGCCCGCCGGATCGGCGGCGAAAGCACCGGCGAAGGCGCTGGTGAGGTCGAGGTGATCCCAGATGGAGTGGTCGGGGATGCGGGTGTCGGCGGGCAGCAGCTTCCACAGCTCACCGAGTTTTCCGTTGTCGGATTCCTCGCTCAGTTCCGGGGAGAAGCGCCAGAGGGTGAGCAGGGTTTTGCGCCAGTCCTGTTCCTGGCCGGGGGTTTGACGTTCCAGCGCCACGAGCAGGCTGGATTGATGATCGAAGCTGCGTTGCTTGATGTCCTTGAAATCCGAATCGGAGAGACTACCGTGCTTGCCGAGATCGTGGTTGTCGCCGGTCAGCGGGTGAATCAGTACGGGCTTGTTGGTCCAGCGCACTTGCGCCCAGGGTGCGACGGCGAAGGTTCTTTCCTCACCTTTTTTCGTGGGGACGGTAATTTCCTGCATTGGCCACTGCGGCCGATCCGCCGCAGCCGCCCACCAGTCGGCACGCTGCACGTGGCGGTACATCGCGACAGGGATGCCCTTCTTGAATACGGTGCGCACCAGCGCCTCGTCGTTGTCCGGGTCGAGGCTGTCGGTGCCGATTTCGTGGAAGCCGAGCAGGCGGGTCAGTGCCTTGCTGGTGCCGTTTTCGTGGCCGGCAGGGTCGCGCAGCAGCACCAGTGCCTTTTCGGCGGGGTCGTGCAGGCGGGCGGCGAGTTTGGTTTGCCAGAGGATGGTGTCGGTCATGGCGGGCCTCAGGCAGAAATGCGGGTGAGTTGCTGCGTGGGAGTGTCCAGAAACTGGTGGACGCGCTCCCATACACGGGTGATGGTGTTTTCTTCGGGATTGAGGGCGAGCGGCGGCAGGCACGGCATGTGGAAAATCACACCCACGTATTGCCTGGAATTGTCGGGGGCTGGTCGTACTTTGAAGCGCAGGCTGTTGGGCAGGCGGGCTTTGCCGTCCCAGGCTCTGACGCTGTGGTTGGTAATGGGGTAGCTGAGCCAGTGGCGATCTTCCGGTCTTGGTTCATCCCTGCGAGTAGTGAAACGAAATTGCGTGCGCAGGCCAATCTTGATGATAGCCAGCTTCTGCATCAGTGCTTTCCAGTCATCGAATGGCCGGGTCTGCCACGTCAACGCACCTTGCCCGTCCTGGCCGATGGCGTGGGGCCAGTCCAGTGCCAGTGCCTGTTGCCAATCGCGCAGAGGAACGCTTGTCTGTGACGGAGATGTGCCTTCCAGCGATTCCAGGTGCAATGATCCCCAGCCATTGCGGCTGCGGCCACCGACCGTGGCGAACAAGTTGATCAAACAAAGCGCCCGTTCGATCTGGGGTGCGGACTCATCCGGGTAGGCGAGGGACAAGTCGGCACTTTCGCCGGCCTGTATGGCGGCGTTGGCTTTCAGGCCTGATCTGCGGCTGGCCTTGTCATACACCAGCGGGCCGAAGCCCATGTACAAGTCGCTGCCAACCGAGCTTTTGACTTCTGGGTGATTGACAGTGGCAAATTCTGGCCACTGGCGTTTACCCAGGGATCCATCTTTCCAATGACTCAGGCGCAGGCGCACTTCACTTTTGCGTGCAGCGACCTTTTCTGTTCGCCCATTGCGTTCCACGGCATCGTTTTCCAGCCAGGCATGACCAAACAGCAAGTCCTCGGCGCGGCGCATCGCAGTCACATCCACATCAAATTTCTGCTCGGCGGCGTAGGCGACCCGCCACCATTGCCGCAGCAGTGCCTTGATCGGCGGTGTGCGCCATTGCGCGTGTTGATCCGCGTTGCCAAGAAAGGCCGGGGTGGTGAAGGTGAGTCGGTAGCGTTGGCTTTTCATCATGTGTCTGGTATCCGGATGCAGCGTGATGGCGGCGAGTATCGGAAAAACGGAAGCGTGGCGGGTAGCTGACAAGCTTGCCGGAGAGACTACATAAAACTTCGGCCAGGCTCATTATCGAAATTTGCTTCAAGAGTAGTCGACCCCGATCAGGCGGGGGAGTACGGCAAGGTTCGAGCGCGGCAGCGATGCTGAGCGACAGAGCTTGTCGCGCGCGCGTCGGGGGTACGGAAGTCGCCGGTACGGAGGTCGTCGGCGCCGCATCGTGGCTGCGGTAGACTCGCAGGCCCGATACCGTTTGTTGATGAGACTAACGATGCGATTCCTATCCGCCCTGCTCGTTCTGGCCTTCACGGCGCTTGCCAGTGCCCAGGAACCCTCCCGCGACGTTCATTCCTACGCCCAGCCGGACAAGGTCGTGATCCGCGATATCGGGTTGGATCTGAAGGTCGATTTCGAGGCGAAGCAGTTGCAGGGGCGTGCCGATTTGGCGCTGGAGTGGATCGATCCGGCGGCGCGCGAGCTGGTGCTGGATACGCGCGA
>CAYRJS010000031.1:0-15654 GCA_964424535.1 uncultured Aquimonas sp. | reverse complement strand
GGACGACACGATGAAACAGATCCTGCGCGTTCTGGCCTTGATCGGCTTGCTGGGTGTGCTGGCCGCCTGCAACGCGCCGGGAAATACGCCCTCGACCGATGCTGGATCCGGTGCGACGAGTACGGATGAGATCACCGAGGCGTTTGCGTCTGACGAAGACGAGGGTGATGAGTCCTACTTTCTCGACGAAGACCTGATGCCGCCGGCATAGGATCAGGCCGCAGCCGCCGAGGTGGCAGCCAACGAGGTCGACTATTCCTGTACCACCGATGCCGATTGCACCATCAAGGATATCGGCAACTGCTGCGGTTATTACCCGGCCTGCGTCAATGTCGACAGTCCGACCTTTCCCGAACAGGTCAAGGCCCGTTGCCAGGAAACCGGCACCTCCGGCGTCTGCGGCTTTCCCTCACTGGTCGGCTGCCGATGCACGCAAGGCCGTTGCGAAGGTGTGAGCGGGGCATCAGCCTCGGGTATCCGCATCGACTGATGCCTGTCGGCAACCGGCAAGCAGTCAGTTCGACCATCAGAAATTCGGCACGGTCCCGCGCTTGCGCACGATCAGCATCGCCAGTTCCAGGGATTGCTCGTAGTTGAGCCGGGGATCAACGCGGGTATGGTAGGCGCGGGCCAAGTCGGCCTCGTTCAGATGCCCATGCATTCGGTGACGTTCTCGCCGGTCAATTCCAGGTGTACCCCGCCCAGGCGGGTGCCGGCGGCAGCGTGCAGATCAAAGGCCAGTTCCAGTTCACCCAGGATGTTCTCGAAACGCCGGGTCTTGACGCCGTTGGACGTGCTCTCGGTATTGCCGTGCATGGGATCGGCCACCCACAACACGCGCTTGCCTTCGCGTTTGACCGCATCCAGCAAAGGCGGCAGGGCCTGGGCGATCCTGGACCGACCCATGCGATGGATCAGGCTCAGGCGCCCGGGTTCATCGTGAGGATTGAGCCGGTCGATCAGGCGCAACAAGGCTTCCGGGGTCACATCCGGACCAACCTTGACCGCGATCGGATTGCGGATGCCGCGCATGTATTCGACGTGGGCATCATCCAGACCCGCCGTACGCGCCCCGATCCAGGGTAAATGGGTCGACAGGTTGAACCAGCCCCAATGGCGTGGCACCTGCCGGGTCAGACATTCCTCGTAGGGCAGCAACAGGGCTTCGTGCGAGGTGAAGAAATCGACCCGGTTGAGGTTGTGTACCGGCGTGCCGGAAAGCGTTTCCATGAAGCGCACGCCTTCGCCGATGGCCGCCACCATGCGCTGGTATTCGGCGGCGCGCGGGGAATGACGCATCCAGTCCAGATCCCAGTATTCGGGGCGATGCAGGTCGGCAAAGCCGCCTTCGATCAGGGCCCGCACGAAGTTCATGGTCATGGCCGAACGGGCATGGCCCTTGATCATCCGGCGCGGATCGGGCTCACGCGCCTGGCTCGTGAACTCGGGCTCGTTGACCAGATCGCCGCGATACACCGGCAGGCTCACGCCATCGCGGGTTTCGGTGTCGGCCGAGCGCGGTTTGGCGTACTGCCCGGCAAAACGCCCGACCCGCACCACCGGCAGGCGCAGGCCATAGACCAGCACCACGCTCATCTGCAGCAGCACCTTGAGCCGGTTGGAGATGATGCTCGATTCGCAATCGGCAAAGCTTTCGGCGCAATCCCCACCTTGCAGCAGGAAGCGCTTGCCCTCCTGGGCATCGGCCAGTTGCTGCTTGAGCTCGAAGATTTCCCAGCTGGTCACCAACGGTGGCTGACGCGACAGTTCGGCCCGGGCCGAAGCCAGGGCGTCAGGGTCACGATAGACCGGCTGTTGCAACGCCGTGCGCTGCTGCCAACTGGCCGGGGACCAGTCCTTGGCTTCGTGGACCGGTTCGGGACGCGATTCGATGGCACTCATGGTCTGGACCTGCGATTGGTGCAATGCAGCATCATGCCACAACGCAGACACCCTGTCGCGCCGGTTCAGACCCGGCGAAAGCCCGCCCAGAGCGCACCCACGCCCAGCAGGACATACGCGATCAAGGTCCAGGTCGGCATGGTCAGGCCGAGAAAGTGCCAGTCGATATTGGCGCATTCCCCCGAGCCGGTGAAGACCATGTCGAGGGTCTTGCGCCACGGGAAAGCATCCAGCATATAGGCCAGGCCCGGGCCACAGGCAGGTACCTCATCAGCCGGCAGGTTCTGCAGCCAGACATGGCGACCGGCAATGCCGACCCCGACCATCGAAACCACGAACACGCTCAGGGCATACAGCTTGCGGCCCCAGGTCCTGGGGCCATGCAGGAAACCCACCAGGAACACCAGGCCCATGCCGATGAACACCACGCGCTGGAAGATGCACAGCGGGCACGGGTCCAGACCCAATTGATGCTGCGCATACAAGGCGTAACCCAGCAAACCGGCACAGACCAGTACACCCGCGAAAAACTGCACTCGAAACGACCAGAACAATGGATTCATCGGCTTATCTTGGAAAGCTGTGGGGAAGGCCATTCGACTTGGAAAGCCGGCGAAAGTGCCGACTTTCACGCGTCGACATGAAACAGCAACTCAAGATACATCAAGGTTACCGAGCCCGATAGAGCGCAGGCAATGTGAGCCGTAAAACATGGTCTCTGCCAGAGGCACCAAAAAACGGGGGAGAAGTTGCCTTCTCCCCCGTTCGAACAGATGCACGTATCAGCATCTGATGTCAGCGATGTACGCTGGATCAGTTCTGCACGTTCAGCTCGGTACGACGGTTGACCTCGCTCTTGCAAGCCGGGAAGGTCTGCGCCGTCGGCTCCAGCGGACGGCTCTCACCGTAACCGGTCGGACCCACCAGGCGCGAAGCTGCGATGCCGTGGTCGTTCAAGTAGTCGTACACCGTCTTGGCGCGACGCTCGGACAGGGACTGGTTGTAACCTTCCGCACCGCACAGGTCGGTGTGGCCGGCCACTTCCACGCGCAGTTCCGGGTACTGCGTCAGCAGGGAAACGGCTTCATTCAAGGTTTCGACTGCATCCGGACGCAGAGTCGCCTTGTCGAAGTCGAAGTTGACGCCACGCAGGTCGATCGAGATGGCGACCGGGCAACCGTCCGGACCGACAATCTGGCCCGGCTTGGTGTCAGGGCAACGATCATCGCAGTTGTTGACGCCATCACCATCGTCATCCAGATCCGCGCAAGACGGCGGCGGGGGCGGAGGCGGCGGCACAACGGCCGTCTCGACCACAGGTGGTGCCGGCGGATCACCCAGCTTCACCAGCAGGCTGACTTGGCCGATCAGGTCGATGAAACCATCTTTGCTTGGGGCAGAAAAACTGCCGTCATCACCATCCCATCGGGCTAGAACTTCGCCACGTAGCATGGTTCGATCTAGGTCACGCTGTAACCCAAGACCCATCTGAGCAGCAAAATTATTACCCTTGCGCTTCATCGGTTTGCCGCCTGAAGGATCGGAAAATTGTTCCTCATGACGCAACACACCGGCGCCGAAAGCAACAAATGGGCCCCAATTGTTGTCAGACTGACGGAAATGACGTCGGCCCGTCAACATGACACCGTAATTATTCCAATGCAATCCACCTGCTTTGTCTTCCATCCGCACAGTGTTGGCATCGAGATCAAGAGAAAAGTTAGGCGAAAAATACTTACCCACACCAACACCGATAATTGGATTGTCATCCATGACTCGACTTGAGTCGGAGACATGCATGCCAGCCGTACCCGACAGGTACCAACGATCATCGAAATCCTGCGCAGTCGCGATATGGGCGAGGCCCAATGCGCCAATCAGGGCGCACCCCAAAAGTGTTTTCTTCATTCCAAAGCTCCTTCAAGAAGACTGTTGATGCGATTGAGCCGCTGACGTGATCGCCCACTGCACATCAGATTGCACAATGAACGAAACGTTGCCAGTTTACACGTAAAACCGATTCATAGTTTAACACATTGGTAACACGTATTCCGCAATCGGCCCAATACCGCCATGACCAAACCCAAGAAAGCCTTGCCTTGCCCTGATCTTTCCTGAACACGGGTCTTCGTGTTCAGGCCACATTCGAGGTTCCGGCCTTAACGTCGCTCGGTTCTCTGGCCACATGGACATGCGCCAGTGACAACGGAAACGGGAACATATGTCGTGTTCCCTGCCGTGCGGCTGGCGCCGCGATGCCCGACCGGCCCGCGCCAGGCGTACCCCGAAAACGCCATGTCGAACAACAACTCCAGTATTGCCAAAGCCTATGGCAGCCGTGCTGGAGCGATCCGCGTGCCTTGATTCATCGCCGCTCACGGATCAACAAGTCGCGTACTGCGGTTTGATTCGACGCAACGGATAAAGGAGTCCGCGATGAAACTGGCTACCCTGCTCTGGTTGGCACAATTGCTGCCGCAACCTTACGCCGACCAGGCCTGTCTTGCCACCACCGTGTACCTGGAAGCACGCAACCAATCCGAACTGGGTCAGCGCGCAGTGGCTGAAGTCGCATTGCGCCGCCTCGATGACGGACGCTGGGGCGACAACATGTGTGCGGTCGTCACGGCCCCACGCCAGTTCGCCCCGACCCTGGTCGCACCCGACTACGAACTGCGCAACGACAAGGCCTGGAAGCAGGCCGTGGCGGTGGCCCTGCGGGCCGAAAAGGATTGGCGTCATCCTTCCAGCCATACCCGCTTCGTGGTTCCCGGTGCCGATCATTTCGTGGTCCAGTCGCAGGCATCACCGAGCTGGGCCAGCGGCACTCCGGTCGCCACCATTGGTGACCATACCTTTTACCGAGTCGCCAGCCGTCTCTGATCGGCATCCGGAGCCTTGAAGCACGCTTGCTGCATCCCCATCTGAAGAGGCTGTATCCCAACCCTTCAAGGAGTGTGGCAATGAAGCTGTATTGCATGCCGGGAGCCTGCTCGCTGGGCGACCATATCGTGCTGGAATGGATTGGCGCCGATTACGAGGTCGAAGTGCTGTCGCACGACACCCTCAAAGGCGACTACCTCAAGGTCAACCCCAGTGGTGCGGTCCCCGCGCTGAAACTGGACGATGGCACCATCCTGACCCAGAACATCGCCATTCTGGATTACCTGTCTCGGCTCAAGCCCGAGGCCAGTCTGGAAGGTGACGGTTCACCGGTTTCCCGCGCCAAGGTCTTGCGCTGGTTGGGCTTCTTGAACTCGGACGTGCACAAGAACTTCTCGCCCTTGTTCGGTGCCGCCCGCTATGTTTCCGGGGAAGCCGCCCAGGCCGATCTCAAGGCCAAGGCCATCGAACGGATCAAGGGGCAATTTGCCATTCTTGATACCCAGATGGGTGAGGGTCACTGGTTGGTGGACAACCGGCGCTCGATTGCCGACCCGTATCTGTATGTCCTGCTGCGCTGGGCCCACGCCTTGCAGATCGACGTATCTCCTTACGCCAACCTCGATCGCTTCTTCCGCCATATGGAAACCGATGCCGGCGTCCAGAAGGCTCTCAAGGCCGAAGGCCTGGTCTGATCACGGCTCGCCGGCGGCAAGGCCGGCATAGAACGCCGTACGAAAGGCTGCAAACTCACCCGCCTCGATGGCCGCGCGCAAGCCGGCCATCAGGCTCTGGTAGTAATGCAGATTGTGGATGGTGGCCAGCATCGGTCCCAGCATTTCGTTGCACCGATCCAGATGGCGCAGATAGGCGCGGCTAAAACCACCGGCACAGGCCGCGCACGTGCATTGCGGGTCGATCGGGCGCAGATCTTTTTCATAACGCGCATTGCGGATGCGTACGGTGCCAAAGCGGGTGAAGTAGTGCCCGTTGCGGGCATTGCGGGTGGGCATCACGCAATCGAACATGTCGATGCCACGGGCAACCGCTTCGACGATATCCTGCGGTCGGCCCACACCCATCAAGTAGCGCGGCCGCTCTTCCGGCAATTGCGAGCAGGTATGTTCGAGCATGGCATTGCGTTCGGCCTCGGATTCACCCACGGCCAGGCCGCCAACGGCGTAGCCGTCAAAACCGATCTCGACCAACCCCGCCGCGGAACGATCACGCAGGCTGGGGTAGACATGGCCCTGCACGATGCCGAACAAGGCCGCGTCATTGCCCAGGGCATCATGGGCCTGGCGACTGCGCACGGCCCAGCGCAAGGACCGTTCCATGGATTCGCGTGCCAGTTGTTCGCTGGTGACCACGCCATCGACGGCATACGGGGTACATTCGTCGAAGATCATCACCACATCTGAATCCAGAACGTGCTGGATGCGCATGCTCTCTTCCGGGCTCAAAAATACCCGGGAACCATCCACCGGTGAGGCAAAGCGGACGCCTTCCTCGGTGATCTTGCGTCGATGCGCCAGGGAAAACACCTGAAAGCCGCCCGAATCGGTCAGGATCGGCCCGTCCCAACGCGCCAGTCCGTGCAGGCCGTCATGGGCCGCAATCACATCCAGTCCCGGGCGCAGATACAGATGGAAGGTGTTGCCCAGGATCATCTGGGCACCGATTTCCCGCAATCCCGCCGGGGTCATGGCCTTGACCGAACCGTAGGTACCCACGGGCATGAAGGTCGGGGTTTCCACCACCCCGCGCGGGAACGTCAAACGCCCGCGCCGGGCCGATCCATCACGGCCCAGCAGGGAAAAACTCAGGCGCGACATGCGCTCTCTCCTTCGGGATACACCAGCATGGCATCGCCATAACTGAAAAAGCGATAACGCTCGCGCACGGCATGCTCGTAGGCCGCCATCACCCGCGTCTGGCCAGCAAACGCGCTGACCAACATCAGCAGGGTCGATTCGGGCAGGTGGAAGTTGGTCAAGAGCATGTCCACGCTATGGATGGCACGTCCCGGGAACAGGAACAGGCGGGTTTCACCGGCATAGGGGCGCACCTCGCCATCACGCCAGGCCGTTTCCAATGCTCGCACCACGGTGGTGCCGACTGCCAATACGCGCCCACCGCGGGCACGGGTGGCGCGGATGGCTTCGCACAACTGCGCATCCACATTCAGCCATTCGCTGTGCATCACATGATCCTCGATGCGCTCCACGCGCATGGGCTGGAAGGTGCCGGCGCCCACGTGCAAGGTGACGTATCCGGTCTGCACCTCGCGCGCAGCCAGTGCCGCCAGCAACTCCGCATCAAAATGCAGGCCCGCGGTCGGGGCTGCGACCGCGCCGGGGGTGTGGGCGAACACGGTTTGGTAACGCTCGGCATCGGCGGCATCCGGTTCGCGCGTCATGTACGGTGGCAGCGGCACCTTGCCCAGGCGCTGCAGCAGGGATTCCAGGGGTTCGTCCGTATCGACGCGCAGATGGAAGAACCCGTCTTCCCGGCCCACCACCGTTACCTGCGTGCCATCATCGAGCACGATCCGCGTTTCGGGCTTGGGCGATTTGCTCGAACGCAACTGGGCCAGAAATTCCTGTTTGCCCAGCAAGCGCTCGACCAGGATTTCCACCCGTCCGCCGCTGTCCTTGTGCCCGTGCAGGCGCGCGGGGATAACGCGGGTATCGTTGAACACCACCAGATCCCCTGCTTCCAGATACTGCGGCAAATCCCGAACCATGGCGTCACGCCAAGGCTCCCCGTCCGGCGGCAGCACCAGCAGACGACTGGCCGAGCGCGTCGGCAACGGTGCCTGGGCAATCAACTCGGTGGGCAATTCGTAGTGGAATTCGGATTTGTTCAAGACCGGACACGCTGGATAAAGCCGGTCATTATCCGTCCTGCGCCCGTATGCGCCAAGCATCGACCAAGCCGACGATGGTGAAACGGCGGCTGTTCGCCCTGGTCTTCAACACAAAAGACGCGTGCTCGATACCCTTCGGTTGCGGCCAATGACCTGCATCGCCCTGTACCTTGTCGATACGGTCGACAACTGCAGGACAGTCATGGGGTACTGCGCCAAGTGGCGCAATGATATAATTAACGCACTCGTTTGAATTGAAAGGGAAATCGTGCATTGTCCCGGCACGATCCACGGCCCTTGTCCTGACTGGAGCACACCATGAATACCCCGTTCGATATCCTGGGCGCGCTGGCGCCACTGCGTCAACATGCCGGCAATGCACGCACCCGCGGCCTGGACGATGCCACTTTGCTACGCCTGGCCAAGGAACACCCGGACCTGATCGAGGCAATTGCCGCCGCCCGCGCGCAATTCGAACAGGTACAAGGCGAATTTTCCGACATTCTGGCGCTGGACGAGAACGCCCAGATCCGTTTGATCCAGGCCGGTTTTGTCAACTTCTATCCGATCGATGCCGTCAATCCATACGTGGCTCTGGCCGCTCGCGGCCCTTGGGTCGTGACCTTGAAGGGGGCCGTACTGCACGATTCGGGCGGCTACGGCATGTTGGGGTTCGGCCACACACCGGCTGCCGTCATGGAAGCCCTGGCCAAGCCTCAGGCCATGGCCAATGTGATGACCCCGTCCTTGTCGCAACTGCGCCTGACACGAGCCTTGCAGGCCGAGATCGGACAACGCCGTGATGGATGCCCCTACACCCGTTTCATGTGCCTGAACTCCGGTTCCGAATCGGTCACCCTGGCTTGCCGTATCGTCGACATCAACGCCAAACTGCAAACCGAACCGGGCGCCCGCCATGCCGGCCGCAAAATCAAGCATCTGTCGGTCAAGGGTGCATTCCATGGCCGAACCGAAGGGCCGGCGCGGTATTCCGATTCCACCCGCAAGGCCTATGTGGCCAACCTGGCCAGCTACCGCGACGAAGAGACCTCCCTGACCGTCGCACCCTATGATGTCGAGCAACTGCGCGGCATCTTCGCCCAGGCCGAGCGCGAAGGCTGGTTCATCGAAGCCATGTTCCTGGAGCCGGTGATGGGTGAAGGCGATCCGGGCCGTGGCGTGACGCCCGAATTCTATGCCGCCGCACGCGAACTGACTGCAGCCCACGGCAGTCTGCTGCTGGTGGATTCGATCCAGGCTGGCCTGCGTGCCCACGGCGTCCTGTCAATCATCGATTACCCTGGCTTTGAAAGCCTGCCGGCGCCGGACATGGAGACCTACTCCAAAGCCCTCAACGCCGGTCAGTACCCGCTTTCGGTTCTGGCCCTGAGCGAGCAGGCCGCCAACCTGTACCGTAGCGGCGTATACGGCAACACCATGACCACCAATCCTCGCGCCATGGATGTGGCGTGTGCGGTGATGGCTACCCTGACCCCCGAGGTTCGTGCCAATATCGTCGCCCGCGGCAAGGAGTTCGTCACCAAGCTGGAAGCCTTGCAGCGCGAGCTGCCGGAGCTGATCACCAAGGTCCAGGGTACCGGCCTGTTGTTCTCCTGTGAGCTGTCGCCCGTCTTCAAGTGCTATGGCAGTGACAGCATCGAGGAATACATGCGCGAGCACGGTATCGGCGTGATCCACGGCGGTGCCAATTCGCTGCGGTTCACCCCGCACTTTGGCATTACCGAGGATGAAGTGAATCTGGTGATCGAGCATGTGCGTCTGGCCCTTTTGAATGGCCCACGCAAGAGCCAGCAGCAGGCCGCTTGAGTTGAATCATCGGCCACGCAGGCAAGTCTGCGTGGCCGATGATGTTTCATCCAGGACGAGTCGACACGATCGACAACATGGAACAGGGGATGTGGCAGTGACCGGGAACAACGCCCGGATCCACCCGTGTCGGGTTTTGAGACCAACACGCCACGAACTTCCAATTTCCCGCAAACTTCCGGGAAATCGTCAACCTCAAACTGGATAATTTCCCATGTCCTTGTTCTCGCGATCCATCCTTGTCACCTTGCTGCTGGGATCCAGTGTGGTCTGGGCCCAGACACAAACACCGGTTCCGGTGGAAGCTTTCGCCCGTTACAACACCATCTCGATGCCCCGGCTTTCGCCTGATGGCCAATACCTGGCTCTGACCTCGGATCTGGGCAAGGGTCATTACGCGCTCAACGTATTCCGGCTGGATGACAACGTCCAGACCACGCAGATGCGGCTGCCGAAATGGGAAATTCCGATCCAGGTGGTCTGGGTCGACAACGAACGTCTGGTCGTCGGCAAGGGCCGCCTGTCCGGCTCGATCGACAAGCCGGTTCCGACTGGCGTAATCGTGGCTACCGATTACGACGGCAAGAACCAGACCTATGTATATGGCCCCAAGCAAAGCACCCGTACTTCGGGTCTGGATCGCGGTTATGGCTTCATTGCCGGCCTGCCGGAACGACCCAATGGCAACTTTTACATGCGTAGCTATTCGTATGCCAGCAAACGGTCAGCCATCTATGAGGTGGACGCACGCAAAACCACCCACCGTGAGATTGCCAGCCTCAACGCTCGCGACATGAGTTTCGTGTTTCGTCACGACGGTACTCCGGCTTATGCCTACGGAGTCGATGACGACAACAACTATCTGCTTCACCACAGCGAAAACGGGCGCAAATGGCGACAGCTTTCGGCCGATGCCGTGGGTGGCAAGCTGGTGCCGGTGGCGATGTCGACCGATGACGACAAGGTCTACGCTTACTTCAGCAAGGATGGTGGCCCGCTTTCATTGGTATTGGCCGGCCCAGGCGGTCGCCAGCACACGACCCTGATCGAGCAGGACTTTGCCAGTGTTGACCGCCTGCTGTATTGGTTCGCACCACCGATCCGTCCTTTCGGTGCCTTTACCGGATCGGGTATTCCCAGCGTCCACTACTTTGATCCTGAAGATCCCGCAGCCAAGCTTCATGCCGGTTTGAGCCAAACCCTGCCAGGCCTGCGTGTACGCTTCATCGACCAGACCCAGGATGGCGACAAGATTTTGCTGCACGCCTGGAGCGATCGCGATCCTGGTGCCTGGTATCTGTACCGCACCAGCGACAGCAAGCTCTCCAAGCTGCTGGTTTCGCGCGAAGGCATCGATCCGCAGCGCATGGGCGAACGTCGACCATTCCGATTCGAGACCAGCGATGGGCTCACCCTTGCTGGTTTCATGACCTTGCCGCCCGGTGTCATCCAGCCTGCCGGCCTGCCCACCATCTTGCTTCCTCACGGCGGACCGCACGTCGAGGGTGATGACTGGAGTTTTGATACCCAATCGCAATTCCTGGCCAGTCGCGGCTATCTGGTGCTGCAGATCAATTACCGCGGCTCCCAGGGGCGCGGTACCAATTTCGAGGAAGCCGGCTACCTCAAGTGGGGCACACGTATCCAGCAAGATCTGATCGAAGGTGTGCAATGGGCCATTGAGCAAGGCTGGACAGACTCACGTCGCATCTGTGCCTTTGGTGCCAGCTTTGGGGCGTACTCGGCCATGATGGTGGCCGCCAAGGCACCTGGGCTTTTGCGCTGCACGGTCGGCTATGCCGGTCTGTATGACTTGCCGATGATGTACAGCAAGGGCGATATCCGCGAGGATCGATTCGGGCGCAACTATCTGACCCGGGTGATCGGTCGTGACAACGATGCGCTGGTAGCCAATTCCCCCACCACCCATGCGGGCGAGATCAAGGTACCGGTGCTGTTGATCCACGGCGAGGCCGACGAACGCACACCGTTTGCCCAGGCAAAGGCCATGCGTACAGCTCTGGAAAACGCCAACAACTCGCCTGAATGGATGTCGGTACCCGGTGAAGGTCACGGCTTTTACGATGAAGACAACACCATCGCCATGTACAAGCGTCTGGAAGCGTTTCTTGCCAAGCATTTGGCCTTGCCGGCAGACGGAATCGACAACGAACCCTGATTCCGTACACCCCTGCGGGGTTGCATGACCAATACGAAATGCCCTGGTTTCAAGCTGAAATCCAGGGTTGGTTACGCGTGACCAAGGTTATTACGAGGATCGAGCCAAGGCGCGTTCCAGTTCCTGGCAACGCGCTTGCTGTCGTGCCAGTTCCGCCTCCAGTTCCTGCAAGCGCAGGCCAGCGGCAATATGGCGACGGACTTCCTCATTGTAGTGGTTGTAAACGCTTTCAGCGGCATCGCCAAACAGCGCCAGCGACGGCAATGACGCAAGCGCTGATGTTGTGCGGGCGCACACGGCGATGTAATACACAGGCGGATAACGCAGTGCCGCATCCAGACGGCCATCGACTTCAAGGGTGGCCGCCTGCCAGTTCTGATGGGAACCGCCCATATCCCACAGCGCTGACTGGAACAAGAGTTTTTGTCCAAAAAGCCTGTATGCACCAAACCGCCCGGCGACCATCGCCTCGAATTGCTCGCGATACAGCTCGCGCACATGGTATGGGTTGACTGTTCCAGGAATGTCGCTGTAATTGCGCTTGTCCGGCGTTGACACCAGCAACAAGCCCGTTGGCGTCAGCAAGCGGGCAAAGCCATCCAGCATGCGTTCCTGATCCTGGACATGCTCCAGGGTCTCGAAGCTCACGATCAGGTCAAAACTGGCATCGGGCAGATGATCCAGGCGGGTACAGTCGGCCACATCGAAGCGCAGGTTGGTGCGCTCACCATAACGCGCACGCGCGTGGGCAATGGTTTGAGGAGAAACGTCCAGCCCCGTGACCGAGGCAGCCACATCTGCCATCAAGGCACTGCCGTAGCCTTCCCCGCAGGCGGCATCGAGCACGCGCAGCCCCCGCCCCAAAGGCTGGGCGAAGGCATAGCGGTGCATATGCTCGTACCAGATCTCGCGCACGCACTCGGGTGTGAAGCGTTCTCCGGTGAACTCGAGAGTTGGAGCGGTCAGGGTGTCACCGTCGGCAATTGCTTGACCACCTCTTCGTTGAGGTGGGTTTCCTGGGTTCGGAACGTATCCAGATAGGCCTCACGGGCAGCATTGCGTTGCTCTCTGCGCACACCAGCGACCAGCTCATCCTTGACCTCTTCAAAGGTGCGCTGGCGGGCAGGGTTCACGTTGTACAAGCGAATGATGTGATAGCCAAAAGCCGATCTGACAGGCTTGGAGTAATCACCCAGCCCTGCCAAGTCAAAGGCGGCAGCCGTGAAGTCAGGATCAAAACTCCCACCCTTGCTGACGCCACGCACCCAGCCATTGTGGGATTCGGCGGGGTCTTCGGAGTATTCGATCATGACCTGATCGAAGCTCTCACCGTTTTGCAGTGCCTTCCAGGCCTGGTTGGCCTTGTCCAGGGCTTCTGCATCGGTCTTGCCATCTCCCACAATCAGGATATGACGCACATCCCGCGACTCGGGCAAGGCAAAATCTGCCTTGTTCGCCACAAACCGCTCACTCGCCAGCAGTTCGGCATCGGGGTATTCCAGTCCATCCAGGTAGGCGTTGATCTGCAAACGCGCCAATACACCCGTGACGTAGGCGTCAATTTCAGCCTGTATCTCCGGATCATCTGCCAGATGCGATTGTTTTGCAGCGTTGGCCAACTGACGCGACAACAACTGATCCTCGACCAGACGCGAAACCCGTTCACCATCGGCGAAATAGTCATGACGCCGCTCCGATGCTAGCGCCTGGCGGACCTTGGCACGCAGTTGCCCAATCGTCACGCTGACCCCACCGCGTTCGGCCACGATGGCGTCGTCCGAGAGTGCATTTGCATCTTGCCCATGGGCTTGTGACGACCAGGTTGAACCCAAGATCATCAGCAGCCCGCCGGCCAAGACTGTTAATAAAGCTTTTTGCATCAATGCCATCCCTACATCAAAAACCAACAAGTACGTAACGATTAAGAATCGTGTCACCGGTGACTAGTTTTTCTCTATTTTTGTAGGCTGCCGCTAGCACCGCAGTAGAGTCCAGCGCCACAATAATCCTCAGGTACTCCGTTCGGACCGCTCGCATTCCCTGGCTGATACATGTCGCGCAAACTGACATTGATGTACATGGTCTTGTTGGGCGGGGTGTAGCATTGATCTGACACTTGGGCGCTATTACCACGGATGTTATGGTTTGCAATTTGATAATTCGTACGACACCAACCAATACGGTATGCCTCGGCAGTGATACCACCGCGTGGTCGGAAGTCGCCCGCGCAAGGGCTGATAGTTGCGATGATTGGGTGCTCCTGTACACCCACAGCATTTTGTAGATTGAAGTTCAATATGAACTTGCCGGTATTCGACTGTGAAGCCGCCGGCATACTGAATGACATGGCCAGATAGTTGTTGCCGGAAACTTTGCCTGGAAGAACAGGTGCACCGGACGGCCCGATCGAACCGGTGTCGACACCAAGCACTCTCCCTGTCTGCGTAGTGAATGTCTTGTTGACCGCGGTAAACCCTCTGTTTTCAGCACGATAGGCTTCAAACTCGGCACGCTCCGTGGGCGACAGAGTATCCAGATAAGCGTCACACCAATCGCCTGAGACACCACCCGCAGGCTTGTTCAGTTCTACCTGCAGGGCAGCGGGTTGAACATAGGCCACTACAGGCGTCGATCCTACCGTCCCGGTCGCACTTGAATAGCAGCGTAGAGTGAAGTTGTAAGTAGCCGTGGTATTTGCCGCCATGCTGTTGAACAGACTATCCAGCGAAAACCCCGTCGTAGTAGATGCAGGCCATTCCTTGGCCCAGCCACTGACGGCAGGTCCAGCGCCTACCGGCACGGCGCTGACGCCATAACAGAAGGCAGCGCCTGAACTGCTCCAGGTCAGTCTGGCTCCGGTAGCACCGACCACCCCACCAGGCGTAAGGGTGAGATTGGGATTGCCAGGTGCGGGCGGGGCATCATTGCTGCCAACGTTGCCGATATTCGAGCAGGCACCAGACTCGGCACCATGAGCGCCTTTTTCGCACTTTACGATGATATTGCCTGTCGTCGGATCGAACCTGGCTTTTGTTGCCGGCTCCAGAGGGATGGCAACGCGCCCATCGACCGCTGCTTGTCCCGGGATGGCCGAGACATTGTCGATGACCACATACTTTGGATCCTGACCTTGTGCTGACGCAGACGCAGCCACCAGGCAAAACACCAAGGTGCTGAGCGTGGGGGCAAGGGCTAAGTTTGACTTCATGTCGAATTCTCCTGATGGCAATTAAGCGGTCTATCAGCCCCCACACTGACCGTGGCGACCATGCACAAGTTCCCATGCTGCCAGATGCAGTCCGTACACAACTTGAATGGCATGCTGCGGGCAGATTCTGGCGGGTGCTTCCGGGTCTGACCCGATCTTTCGTATCCGTCCGTTTACTGGATCTTGCTCACGACCAGCGGGCGGATATTACCTGATTTGTCTTGGACCTGTCTTGCCCGATTGCATTGACCGGATCCGTCAAGTTGGCCAAGAATCAGAAAAAACAATGGGGCCTTGCGGCCCCATTGCTTTCAACTTGCTGAAGGGTAAAACCTTCAAGCTCTGCGCTTACTGGATATCGCGCGTCACGCGGTGACGGTGGATGATGTTGTAGTACGCAGAAATACCCGGTGCCGCACCGTAGTTGGTGTGGCGGGCAGCCCAGAAGCCGATGACCGGCAGGCCGCTGAGCGTCACGGCCGGGTAGGTCGTGCCGTTGATGGTCTCAGCAGTCGAGCTCATGCTCTGGGTATCAAAGCCGATACGAGCCCAACCTTCGGAGAAAGCGGCCTCAAGTGCCACGGCATAACCACCACCGTACACACCTTCCGGAGCCTGCAACACGGATACTGGCGTATCACCCTTGGTGTAGAAGCTCAGCACGTTGGCTTCCTGACGGAAGCTCAGCTTCTGAACTTCACCTGGGGGCGGCAACGGGGAAACGTCCAGCACGCCCGGAGGTGTGGTCGGCTCGAGTTCCTCACGATCCCAGTAAGCCATCGAGAA
>CAYRJS010000030.1:11014-16603 GCA_964424535.1 uncultured Aquimonas sp. | reverse complement strand
CGAGCATCGAACGGCGTCTTCACAGTTTCTGTGGGCAATGGCGATGTCATAGTCGGATAGCGCCGCAGGTCCACGTCGGCGGATGTCGTCGTAGCGCTGGCGCTCCTTGTCCAGCTCCACCTTTTGCGCCGCCACCCGGCGGTGCAGTTCTTCGACCAGTTCGGCGGGGTCTTTGGGCAGTCGGTGCAGCAGATGTTCGCCGCCGTAGCCGTTGGGCCGTGGTCCGATGGCAGATGCCATCGGCCACTTGTCGATCACTGCCTGATGCATGTCGGCGGTGTACTCGCTGCGCAGCTGGGCGCTGACCTGTGCAATGTCCATCGGATCAGTCCTCGTTCGGCAGCATGATCGTGATGACCGGCTCAAAGTCATCGCCGGGGCCGACGATTCCGCGCAGCTCCACCAGCCGATGCCGTTCTTTGCTGAACCCTGTTCCTGCCTCGGGCGGCTGCTCGTTGGGCTGCATCGGCACACTGCCGGGGATGGCGACGTACAGGCTGAACGTCACGCAATCGCCATCGGCGCTGCGGGCGCGGCTGCGGAACATCCACAGCACATCCCACAACCGACCATTGACAGATTGCCCTTCGTCTTTCGCGGCATCGTCAACGGCCACATACCGATCCCACACTGCCCTGGTCATTGCGACCGGGTACAGGATGCCTGCCTGCCTGGCCATGTTCGTCGGCACGGCCACCAACACGCCATCCTCAAGCGCATCTTCACGGGTGTAAACGGACACGATATCCGCGCCCTCAAAGATCGATCCCATCACTCCCAACTCCTTCTTTTTTGGCGTAAAACCGCTTTGGCTGTTGCTTGTCCGGCCTGGTGCTTGGCCGTTGGTGCAAAAGCGGCTGCCGCACGAGCACGACAGGCACCGAAGGCCGGAACGAAGTGGAGGACGCGCTTGCGCGTTGCCTGCCGTGCGCGGCTGCCAAGCTGCACCAAAAGACGGCCTGCACCTGGCCGTGCAACCAACGGTTGCGCCATGTGTTCTGAGTGCAAGCGGAGCGCGCAGCGGCGTAGCCGCGAAGGGCCGAAGGATCGCCGCCGAATGGTCAAGACAGGCATTGCCTGGCTTGATGCGTAGCACAAGAGCCTGGTGCCGTAGGCGCGGCCCGGTTCGACCTTGGTGGCGCTGGCGCTTACCATTGCCTGCCATCACCCCAGCCTTTTGGCTGAAATCGAACGAGGAACCTATCAATGACCCCAACGAAGCTGGCCGCAGAAAACATACTGTTCGGCCGACGGTTGCGGGATGCCCGGTTATCTGCCGGGATGTCACAGCAAAGTCTGCACGACGCAACGGGCGTGGCGATCAGTCTGATCAGCGGCGTAGAAAGTGGTAAGCGCAACATTTCGCTGCAACGCGCAGCTTTGTTGGCCAATGCCGTCGGTGTTCCTCTTTTCAAGCTGCTGACACCATAAGAAAAAGTTAGAAAACGTCACAATTTTTCACAGTCCCACGCGGCGTTTCGTCGCGGTTAAGATGTTGCCATTGTCTTAGACAATAGGCTATGATGCTAGGTGCCAAAAACCGCATCGTCAACATCAAAAAAAGGGGCTGGAAATGGTTGTGGATTTGTCGCTTCTGAACGAACAGGAGCGTCGCGTTGCAGAAAAGCTGCGCCGCGAACTTGGCCGTGAAATCTGCGGGTTCCTGCAAGACCCATCTGTTGTTGAAATCATGCTGAACGGTGACGGGAAGCTGTGGGTCGAGCGCGGTGGTGAGCCGATGGAACACTTCGGCGACATGCTTCCGCATCAAGCGGAAGCGATCATGACGACGATTGCGAGCTGCTATAAGACATCGATAACCCGAGAACACCCGATTCTGGAATGTGAGCTGCCCTATGACGGCTCACGCTTCCAGGGGATGATCCCGCCCATCGTGGAAGGACCGACGTTCACCATTCGGCGCAAGGCGTTGCGCGTATTCAGTCTTGATGAGTACGTCGAAAACGGGATCATGACCCAGCGCCAGTGCGACCTGTTAAAAATTGCTCTTGATGAGCGGAAAAATATTCTCGTGGTCGGCTCTACCGGATCAGGCAAAACGACGCTGACCAACGCGCTGATCGATCACGTCGCAAAGAACCACCCAAACGAGCGCTTGTGCATCATCGAAGATACGGCGGAGCTGCAATGCAGCTCTCCAAATCGTGTCGTGATGCGCGCTACCGCATCAGTGGACATGTTGACATTGTTGAAATGCACCATGCGCCTCCGGCCAGATCGGATCTTGGTCGGCGAGGTGCGTGGAGGTGATGCGTTGGCGCTGTTGAAAGCCTGGAACACGGGACACCCAGGGGGGGTGGCCACGGTCCATGCGGATAACGCAGTAGCCGGCCTGTATCGCCTTGAACAACTCGTATCGGAGTCGTCTGTGACAAAACAGCACGACACCATCGCACGTGCGGTGCACTACATCGTTTTTATTGCTAAAAGCGATGCAGGGCGCCGCGTGAAGGAAATCGTCTCGGTCCACGGGCACGATGGTAAGCAGTACTCAACTACCCATGAGGAATGATAAAAATGGAAGCAATCGCGAAGATGAAGTTTGATGGTTCGGCACAGCGCCGGATGTGGTGTTGGGCCGGCCTTACGGTCTTCATGATCTGGTGCCTGTTTGCGGGCGTGGCCAGCGCCAGTGAGGCATCGACTGGCCTGGAATGGGAAGCGCCGCTGCAAGCCGTCCAGCGGTCTTTGACCGGTCCTGTCGCCTTTGCAATCTCGTTTTTGGGGATTTGCGTGTGTGGCTTCATTTTGATTTGGGGCGGCGAAATCAATGAGTTCGTGCGCCGAATGGTAATGCTCATCCTGGTCATTGCCGTGATTATGTTCGCTGGAAACATCTTGCGCCGGATGTTCGCAGGAGGTGCAGCGGTCATTCCGGCGCCAGCTGTTGAGCTGGTAGCTGAATCTCCGGGGGCGGCGTGAGCGTTAGAAAAGCGGAGCTGCGGCGCACGATATTGCATCGTGCGCTGTACCGAGAAAACCTGCTGATGGGTGGCGAACGTGAGCTCGTCATGTTTTCGCTGCTTGTCAGCGGTGGTCTTGTGGCAAGTGCGCTGAATTTCCCTGCCTTCCTGGTTGGCGGGGCAATTTGGGGAACGAGCATAGGTCTGCTGCGGATGATGGCAAAAGCCGATCCGTACATGAGCCAGGTCTACCGCCGTTCGCTCCGCTATGCACCCTATTACCCGGCACGCAGTACGCCTTTCCGGACGGAGTAAGAAACCCATGCTCAATCTCAAAGCATTTCGGACGAAGATCAAGGGTCTTCCTGATCTTCTTCCGTACTCGGTTTTGTATGACGATGGCGTTGTGCTGACAAAAGGCGGAGCGCTTATCGGTGGCTTTTATTACCGTGGCCGCGATCTTCAATCATCAACGATCGGTGAACGCAACTACATTACGGGTCGTGTGAATGCGGCCTTGTCTCGCTTGGGATCAGGCTGGGTTACCTGGATGGATGCCATTCGCATTCCGGCACCCGCATACAGTGAGCGTGAATCCAATCACTTTAGTGATCCAGTCACCGCATTGATCGATGAAGAGCGGCGCGCCCATTTCATGGGTGAAGGCTCACATTTTGAAAGCGAATATGCGCTGATCTTTTGCTATACGCCCTCAAAACGGAATCAGACGAAAATCGGTGAAATGGCCTATGACGACGATCTTCCGAACCAATCAAAAGACGATCACGGTCAGAAACTTGTCGATCAGTTCAATGCGGCCCTGCACGACGTGCAGGACTATTTGGGTGACGTGCTGAATCTTCGGCGGATGGCTGGGTTTGAAGTTACTTTGCAAGGCGGAAAAAAGGTATGGCGTGATGATCTTGTCACCTATCTACATTACTCGCTGACGGGGATTATGCAGCCGATCAATGTCCCGTCTTGCCCGATGTACTTGGATGCATATCTTGGAAGCCAAGACCTGTTTGCCGGCGATACCCCAAAGATCGGCGAAAACTATGTGCAGGTTGTGGCCATAGACGGATTTCCGTCTGAGACATCCCCGAACATGCTCGATGCATTGGATCACTTGGCTATCCCATATCGCTGGTCCACGCGAATGATCTACCTGGACATGCACGAAGCTCTGGCGCAGCTCGGGCGGTTCCGCCGAAAGTGGAAGCAGAAGGAAAAGGGGTTTTTCTCGCAAATCTTCAAAACAGGCAGCGGTCAGATAAATGAAGACGCAGTAATGATGCGTCGCACGGCAGAAGAAGCAATCACCGATGCTAACTCCGGCCTGGTCACGTTCGGTTTTTATACCGGCGTGGTTATCCTCAATGGTAAAACCCGTGCGGAGCTTGAAGAAAACGGGCGCATGGTTGTAAGGGAAATCCGTCGTCTTGGTTTTGGTGCCCGCGTCGAAACCGTCAACACGATGGAAGCATGGCTTGGATCCCTGGCTGGCATTGCGGACGCAAATATTCGGCGTCCGATGATGCACACCCTGAATGTTGCGGACCTGATTCCATTGGCCAGTGTTTGGCCTGGTCGCGCCAAAAACCCGTGTCCGTTCTATCCGGCAAATTCGCCGGCTCTTGCTCAAGCCGCTACGAGCGGCGCCACACCGTTTCGGCTGAACCTGCATATTGGTGACGTTGGTCATACGCTGATCTTCGGTCCGACCGGCGCCGGCAAATCCACCTTGCTTGCGTTCCTGGCTGCCCAGTTCCGCCGTTACAAGGGGACGATTAACGTTTTTGACAAGGGCCGGTCGATACTTCCGTTGTGTCTTGCCAGCGGCGGTGGCCATTATGATCTGGCCAGTGAAGGTGACAACACTGGATTGTGCCCGCTGCAATTTCTGGATACGGAAGCAGATGCGGCTTGGGCAGAAGAGTGGCTTGCCACCCTATACGAGCTGCAAGACGGCGAGCCAGCTTCACCACGCCAAAAAGAAGAACTTCACCGTGCGATTGGCCTGATGCGGAAGAGCAAGGAAGGTCGATCCCTCACTGATTTCTGCGCCACGGTGCAGGATGAAAGCCTGCGGTCTGCACTGACCCATTACACGATCAGCGGGCAGATGGGTTTGCTGCTGGATTCGCAAGAGGATGGCTTGCGCGATGGAGCGTTTAACGTTTTTGAACTCGATGAGCTGATGACGTTGGGCGATAAAAACGTAATCCCGGTGTTGCTATATCTTTTCCGTAGGTTTGAAAAGTCTCTTACGGGCCAACCGTCGATGCTGATACTTGACGAAGCCTGGATGATGCTTGGTCACAAAGTGTTCCGCGAGAAAATTCGTGAATGGCTGAAAACCTTGCGTCGAGCCAACTGCATGGTTGTCATGGCCACGCAGTCTTTGTCTGATGCTGCCAACTCCGGAATCTTTGACGTTTTGATTGAATCGTGTCCGACCAAGATTCTTTTGCCTAACGAAGAAGCGGATAAGGGCGGGACAGCGACCCACCCTGGCCCGCTTGATCTTTATAAAATGATGGGTTTGAACGATACCGAAATCAATATCATTAAGACCAGTCAAAAGAAAAAGCATTATTACTACACAAGCCCGGAAGGGCGTAGGCTCTTCGACTTGGCTCTAGGGCCCGTGGCCCTGTCGTTT
>CAYRJS010000030.1:2102-11004 GCA_964424535.1 uncultured Aquimonas sp. | reverse complement strand
GACAAGGACCAGCTGCGTCGCGTTCGCCAGCTCGCCGATGAATACGGCGAATCCTGGCCTTTTGTTTGGCTCAACGAACGAGGTGTTGAATATGAACGCTATCTCAAAACTGCTTAAGTTCTGCCTTTTGTCTGCGGCTGTTTTCTTTGGTGGGGCAGCAGTGCAGCCCAGGCCGGCAAATGCACAGCTGGCGGTCGTTTGCCCTAACTGCTCCAATATTTTTACGCAGATTCTTGAACATATGCAGCAGTTGGCTCAATACGCCAAGCAGGTGGATCAATACGCAAAACAGTTGCTTCAATTGGAAGATCAGTTAAAAAACTCGATGAAGTTGCCGTTTGCTGTTTTCGATGATGCACTTAGAACGGTGCGCACAATCGAAGCAACGATGAACCAAGCGAAGAACATAGGTTACACCTGGGCAAACCTTGATGTGTCATTCAAGAATATGTTTCCCGACACCTATGCACAGTATCAGGACGTGCGAAATCTCAAGACATCCTGGGAGCGCTTTGAAGCTGACAGCAAGCGCAGTGAACGGACGTACGATGCTGCACTATCAGCCCTCAAAGCTGCTCGTGACCAGTCCCGTGACTTGAGCGCCGATCAGCAGCGGATGAACGAGGTAGGCAGGCACGTTACTGACGCTGATGGCCGAATGGATGCGTTGCAGGCTGCCGGCGAATACGCGCAGCACTCTGCCCAGCAAATCATGAAGCTGCGCCAAATTGGTTTGCTGCAAGTCCAGCTGATGGCACAAGCGCAGGCTGATGAACAGCAGCGGTTGAATCTGGAACGCGCTGCATCCCAGGTGTGGATCGAAGATAAGCCTGCCGATCCGGTAGCCACGCCTAACAGCAGCCAGAACTACCGGCGCGCTGGTGGAGGGAATTGATATGTCTCGGCGCACGATCCTGATCGTATGCACGCTGCTGGTTGTTGTTGCAGTAAGCGTAACGGTAAAAATCGTTATGACGCCTGATCAGCCTGTTGTCGTAGACACAGTGCCGCAATTTGATCAGGCGCCCGCACCCGCCCAAGCTGTGTGGGGGCAGGGCGATAAGCCTGCGGCACCGAGAAACACGGCCAACTCATCGAAAAACTATCGGCGACCGGCACCAGTGGATCAGGAGGACAAGTAATGACGGACGGACGCAAGATATCGGTATTTGCATCGGCCCTAATGATGTTTGGCCTTTTCTTTGCGTCCGACGTTTTTGCGCAGGATGCACAAGCGGACTATCAAGGCATCATTGAAGAGTTTGAACGCCAGGCCATGATGTGGCAGGGCGTTCTAACGTCTTCGGCCAGGTGGTTGTTCTTCACCTTGGCGACCTTTCAGTTTGTCTGGATCAACATGGCTCTTGCCCTGAAAGGCGGAGACATTTCGGAGTTCATTTCCCAAAATGTGAAATTCACGTTGGGGACCGGCATCATGTTTGTATTTCTGATGCACTCCTATGACTGGATGACGGCGCTGATTATGGGGTTTCGCCAGGTGGGCGAACGAGCGGTGCAAGTATCTGCACCTGGTGCTGATGGCAGCATCGATCCGGCAAATGTGTTCCAGAATGGGCTGGTTATTGCTGGCTCGCTGTTTGAGCAAATGGGTGTTTGGTCTGGCGTCGGTAACATCGCGTTGGTCATTTGCGCGCTTGTTATTTTCGTGTGCTTTGCTTATCTCGCGGCTTTGCTCGCTGTCACGATTGTGGAGTCCTACCTTGTGACTGGCGGTGCTGTACTGCTATTTGGATTTGGTGGTGCGAGCTGGACAAGTGACATTGCCAGAAAAACGATGATGTATGCCGTAAGTGTCGGCGCCAAGCTGTTTGTAATGCAGCTGATCGTGGGCGTATCGATGGGATCAGTGTTGAGCTGGGCGCAAGCCTACGAATCAACATCATCGACGAATACGCTTTCGCTGATTGGCCTGATTATCATGATTACGATCATGGCGAAGATGATTCCGGAGTTGGTCCAGGGGATCATCGCTGGCGTTTCGGTAGGCGGGTCGGGCGCGATGATATCAACGGCTGGTGCCGGCGTGGCCGCAGGCGCTGCCGGTGTCGCCGCAGGCGCTGCCGTAGCTGGTGCTGTAGCAACTGGTGGTGCCTCCATCGCACCAACGGCAGCGGCGGGAGCTGTTGGCGCTGGCGCTGCTGGGGCTGCGGGCATGGGTGGTGCTGGGGCAGGGGCTGCGGGCGCTACAACGGGTGCACAAGGCGCTGCTGCATTTTCTGCAACGGGCGCGGGCGGCGGCATACTTGGTGGTTCTTCTGCTGGTGCCGGTGGCGGTGCTGCTGGTGGTGGTGCAGCGGGCGGGGCACTTGGTCCATTGTCTTCAATGGGTCATGCTTCGACATCCACTGCGGGCAGCGGCGCTGCGGGCGCTGCCGGCCCTGGTACAAGCGGTGGCGGGGCAAATCCGGTCGGCGGCGGCAAATCTGATGGCTTTAATCCGTCTGCTGCCGGCGTGAGTGGATCTAGTGGGTCCGGGTCAGAGTCCGGGACAGCCACTGGTGGCGGCAGTCAAGGCGATTCCTCATCTTCGTCCAGTGGTCCATCATCGGGTGATACATCAGCAAGTGCAGCTGAAATGCCTATTGGGCAATCAGCTCCGATGACCGAATCCAATGAGGAACCTGGTGGCCAATTGTCTGATGGCTCGAAATCAGCCAGCGGCAGTCTGGAATCAGCCGATCAGACTGTAGTGCCAAGTCCAACCGGTGGCGAGACGTCTTCTTTGGATGATCGCGCCTCTGCCAGCTCCGCTGGCGGACATTTGGCAAAAATGGGTGGCCATATCGTAGATATGGGGAGCGGATACAACCCTGTCAGCGGTATGGCTCCTATTGCCGAGCTTGCTGGTGGCGGGGAAGTCGAGGAAGAAGCGCCAGCACCCATGTCTGTTTCCGATTCGGGCACAGGTGTACCTGGTGGGACGATCACCGGAGCTGGTGCTGATGCTGGGTCATCGGCATCTACCCATGCGCAACGAGGTGCTATCGCGGGCTTTGCAGTCGCCGGGCCAGGCGCTGCGCTAAGTCCGAAGATCGATGCTGTTGGCGCAAAGGCGCAAGCCGCGCTTAAAGCAGCTAAAGCCCGGTTCGGAATCGAACGGGACACATAACCAAGACGATTTGATTACCTGACGTGCGGTGACCTGCCGTGTTTTCGTTTGACTACCAAGTGAGCATATAGGCTATGAAGGAATCACAAGAGCAAAGAAAATCCACCGGAACCGAGTTGCCTTCCCGTGGTACTGAATCCAATCCCTATCTGGATGGGCGAAGAGAGTGGGCGGAACGGTACGGCGAATACATCCAAAGCGCATATCAATGGCGGCTTGTTGCAATCAGCGCGCTCGCCATATGCCTTCTTGCTGTCGGCGGAATGGTCTACACCGCCACACAAAACCATTTTGTGCCGTATGTTGTCCAGGTAGACCGCCTCGGTACGGCAGTACCAGCAGGTCGTGCTGACACTGCAACACGAGCAGATGCCCGCATCGTCCGGGCACAGCTGGCAAGCTGGATTGTCAACACACGCTCTGTTTTTGTCGATGCTGCTGCGCAGCGTCAGGCTATTGATGAATCGTATTCGATGATTGATCGGTCTGGAAGTTCGTTTAAGGTGCTGACCGACTACTACCGTTCCAATTCTCCATTCACACGTGCAACCACCGAAACGGTGACTATCGAAGTGGAAACAGTGTTGCCGATGGGTGGCAACACTTGGCGCATAGAATGGATGGAAACTAAGCGCGGCCGAAACGGTGAAGTGCAAGAACATCAAGCGTATCAGGCTGCGGTGACAGTCCTGATCTCTCCACCAACTGACGAAATGACGATCTTGAAGAATCCCCTTGGGATCTATGTCAACGAATTTTCTTGGACCAAACGGCTTTCGGCCGCAAACGACTGAACGGAGTGATGATTATGTGCAAGACCTTGATTTGTTCTGCTGTGCTGCTGGCGATGGTCGGATCGAGCCACGCCCAGGAACTGACTCTGGAAGCCCTGACAACGCCATCTGGACCAATGAGGGACCGTAACCCGAATTGGGAACCGGGTGCACCTGCACCCGGCATGGCGGTTCCTGTGCCAGCCATTGAAATGGAAGATGGGTATGACGGTCCGCCACCGCCTGTCAACCTTTTTAGCGGCACCGATTCTGTTTTGACTGCCCGCGAAGAAAGCAACGTCGCAACTGCTAAACAGTACATCACCGGCCCAGCTCCATTGACGGATTTGGCCGCGCCGGGCGAGGCCGGCACTGTAGTGTTCCGCTTTGGTGCTGTGATGCCGTCAGTTATTTGTGCACCCTTGTATGTCTGCGATATTGCACTGCAAGCCGGTGAAGCCGTTTCATCTGTCCAGGTCGGTGACGCAATGCGCTGGCGAGTGGTTCCAGCCATCAGCGGTGCCGGCTCAGCTCAAGTGACCCATGTCGTCGTCAAGCCCACCGATATCGGGCTATCCACCAACATGCTGATTACGACGGATCGGCGCACCTACCAGATCAAACTTGTATCGCGCAAAGACGATTGGATGCCGTCCGTGTCGTTCTCTTATCCGGAAGACGAAGCTGCGCAGTGGGCAGCTCTTCGTCTGCAAGCCGATAAACAAAAGGCAGAAACGATCCTGCCTGAAACCCGCCAGTCGATTGCCGATCTTGATTTCGGATTCCGCATGAGCGGTGACAATCCGAAATGGAAGCCTGTGCGGGTTTATTCGGATGGCAACAAGACATACATCCAGTTCCCCAGTTCTGTTGCTTCATCCGAAGTGCCAGCACTCGTCGCGCTGGACAACAAGAAAAACGAACAACTGGTCAACTATCGGATGATTGGTAACAGCTATGTCGCCGATAAAGTCCTAGACCGTGCAATGCTGATCTCTGGCGTTGGCCGGCAGCAGGTGAAGGTTCGTATCGACCGGACAAAGGGGAACTGATTATGCGCAACACTCTTATGACCCTGCTAGTTCTGGCGCTTGCGGCCTGTTCCATGACGCCAAAAAAAGAGGTGGCTGTGTTTACACCTGACGATATCGCAACACTGGTTGTTGACGTTGTTGAATACACATCAGCGGAGTATCCACCAGCAGCATCCACGATTTGGCTGGCGATCGATGAAGGCGCAAGTGCCAGCACAAGCCAGTTGGAGTTTGCAGCGATGCTCGCACCCGCTCTCCGGAACCGGGGGTTTGCTGTAGCTGTTGGTAGTGCGGGCCAAGGTCTTGCTGCACCTGCTCTGGTTTTTGATGCAAAAGAGGTAGCAGGTGGTGTGGTTGCGCTTATCGAGCTGGACGGCAAGCTTGCTACTCGTTGGTATCAACGGGATAGCTCGGCGGCTTTGTCGTCAGCATCGCCATACACTGTGAGGATGAGGGCAAGCCAATGACTGATTCCGAATCTCCTGATGTTTTCCGCTCCAAGTCGCAACGCGGTGCCGGTGTTAGGCGGATGAATCGCCGCCCGCTGATGTTGGTATTCGGCGTATTCATCGCCGTCGCCAGTGTTGTGATGTATACCGTGGTGCAAAAACAGGATCAACAGCAGGCCAAGAGTGCTGCGGAACGTCCTAAAGCCGATCCCGCGACAGCCGTCGGCGTGCTTGACGATGCACCTCACGCCGGCCTGATCGCTCCGGTGGAACCGCCTGCGGTGCCGACGGATGCAGTTGCAACTGCTCCGCGCCGAAGTGCTCGCCGCAGTGAAAGCAATCAGCCCGCTGCTCCGTCACCACAGCACGCTGCCCCAGGCGACAGTTCGGCGTGGACAGCCGAATGGCAGCAGTACCGCCAGCAGCAGCAGCAGGTTGCCCAAGCTCATATGCAAGCCGCTTTGGCTGCATTGAGCGCAACACCAAACGTTGGGGACTTCCAAGACCGGGGGACTGGCTCTGATCGCCCTCGCAGTGTCGCTGAAATGTTGGCAGCAGCTGCTGGTGGTGGACCTAATATCGATGGGCAAATGGACCGTCTGATGCAACTGGCAAGTAGTGCCACTGCTGGAATGGGAATGGCCGGCAGCATTGATGAAAACAACGCCAAAGGAAAAGCCGACTGGCTCAATTCCCCGGCTGATCCAGCGGATTATCTGCCCACTGGTCGCAAGCCACTGGTTTCTCCGTATGAAATCAAAACTGGCACGATCATCCCCGGTGTGATGATCGGCGGCATCAACTCTGATCTACCTGGTCAGATCATTGGTCAGGTCCGTGAAAATGTTTGGGATACGGCCACAGGAGATCATCTTCTGATCCCGCTTGGCTCGCGCCTCGTTGGCACATACGACAATCAAGTTACTCGCGGGCAATCGCGAGTCTTGGTGGCATGGACGCGGATCATCTACCCGGACGGTTCCAGCCTTGACCTGGGCGGTATGCCCGGCTCGGATCAGGCCGGTTATGCGGGCATGAAGGACAAGGTGAATAACCACTACTGGCGCGTTTTTGGTGACGCGATGATGCTTTCCCTTTTTTCGGCAGGTATCCAGTTGTCCCAGCCGGAAGTGGATGCGACTAATGGAAATGCCACGTACACCAATCAGCAAATCATCGCAGCATCAATTGGCCAGCAGTTAGGACAAGCCGGCATGCAAATTGTGCAAAAAAACATGAACATTCAACCAACTTTGGAAATTAGGCCCGGCTACCTCTTTAATGTAATGGTGACAAAGGATATAATCGTAAGTCCTTGGAAGGGATAAGGGGTAAATCATGAAAGCACTGGCGACCATCCTGTTTTTCTTGACCTGCAATGCGGCATCCGCACTTATAGTAGATGCACCGCACCGATCTCATCCGCCGTTGGCCAAGGCGTCTGAAAATATCTGGTTTGTGAAACTGGATGGTCGCTGGTATGACTTGTTTGCACCGGCACCCGGCGAGCCGTTTATTACAATCCCAGGGTACTGGATCGGCGTACAGCTCCACACCGCGCAGATGTCCAACTGTCGCCGCTCCGATGGCCAGCCAATGGACTGGACGCCGGTCGCTCTTTGGTACGGTCCTTATATGTTTCCGATCTGGTCATTGGACTTCCCCATCACTTACAGATGGACCACTGACGGGTCCGATATTTTCTTTCTAGAGTTCAACACGATCCCTGGCAATGTTATCTGCGATGGGGAAGTGCCTGACCCTCTCGCTGATCTTGATGATCCTTTCCCAACGCCGACCCCACCCAACCCTAATCCGGGACCGGGACCGGGACCGGGAATTGATCCACGCGACATGATTTTTGGTAACGGGTTTGAATGGTCGTTTTCTGATGGTTTTGAGGAGAAGTGAAGATGAAAGTGAAAACACTGCTAGGGCTGATCTCGCAAACAGCTCTTGTTGTACTTATTGCAGTAGCACCCCTTGATGCTCATGCACAGCTGGACCCCTCCCAGTGTCCAGCCGGTGTTGCTGCTGATGATCCACGATTTTGTGATGATCCTGTGCCGGCATGTACGGATTTACAAGAAGTCTGGACCCCCTCTGTGCCGACTGTCCATATCGATCCAGACACCGGTGAAGAATACGAAACCGCAACCTGGCTCTTTGGTGTAAATAATCCCACGTCCGAATCATGCCGTTATCGTGTCGTTATGCACGATCCCGCTCGGGTTAGCAGCACTCCTGCCGGTGGTGGCACGGCATGGACTGGGAAATGGTCGGGTGACTACAGCTTTCTAGGTGGCGACGGTTTTTCTGTAAATGTCTCTCCTACAGATGTCCACTCTCAAAATGGTATTCCTCGCACCACAGAAATTGCCGAGTACTATGCGATCCCTCCAGGTGTATCAGCGGGCAGCCAATATTCTGCTGTTCTTGCCCCGAATGGCACGCATCAATGGCGTGTTTATTGGTCGTCAGAAGGACACATTCCGATTACAGCTGATTGGAGGTCAAAGGGCTGGTTTGTAGGAAACGGTGGCTCTTGGGCAGGTTGCATGAGGTTTGGTGTTGAAGGAGCACGTCCAGTACCAAATGGTGGCGGGACTGTGATCTATACATCAGCAATGCAGGCCGACTTCCCGACCGGTCAGATACTTCACGCTTGTCTTGGGGCAAGTGGGACACCAGGTGCAGCATCGCTCACCATCAACAAGATGGGTCCGGCTGCTGTGCAGCAGAACACGAATCACAGCTACGTTATCAACGTGACGAATACCGGTGGCTCCAATGCTACAGACTTGGTGTTGACCGACCTTCTTCCGGAAGGGGTGCGTTTCCAGAGCTTTATGGCCACTGGAAATTTTACCTGTACCACCAGCCTGGTTGGTGGCCGCGATCAAGTGAATTGCACTCGCCCGAATTTGCTGCCGACTCGATCTGATTCCATCAACGTCAGTGTGCGATTTGAAATGCCGGGCGCCACATTTCCGGCGTTTGTAACCAACACTGCATCTGTATCAGCTACCGGCTTCCCGCCGATCAGCTCATCGGCCAATACGACGGTGCGGGCGCCTGCGGACCTGACGTTTGTGAAAACCGGCCCTGCTACGATCTTTTCTGGCGAAACTATTTCTTGGACAATCCAAGGGACCAACGCCGGGCCGGATCGGGCGCGTGAAGTTGTGGTAAACGACACCCTGCCAGTCGGCACGGAGTACGTTTCGGCATCTGGCTCAGGCTGGTCGTGTGGCCTGTACATCCCGCCTCGCGGGGTGCGCTGTACTCGCGCAGCAGGGTATGAGGCACCAATTGGCCCGCTGCCGGCGATCACGATCAACGGGACAGTGACAGCAGCTGCCGGCACTACGCTGGTGAATACCTGCACCGCAACATCGCTGATCGATCCAACACCGCAGAATCCAGACTGTCGCGCCACCACTGTTGTTGTCGATCAATCGGCGGACCTGGCCATCGTCAAGACGGTGGACAACGCGACTCCGGACGTGGGCGACA
>CAYRJS010000030.1:0-2002 GCA_964424535.1 uncultured Aquimonas sp. | reverse complement strand
CCGAAGTTCTGGCCAGCGGCGACTACCGCAATGTCGTGGTCATCAGCGGCAACGAAGACGATCCGGACCCGGACAACGATCAGGACGACGAAGAGCCGAACCCGAACCCGAGTGCGGACCTGGCCATCGTCAAGACGGTGGACAACGCGACTCCGGACGTGGGCGACAACGTGACCTTCACCATCACCGCCAGCAACGCTGGGCCGTCGAACGCGACCGGCGTGAGCGTCACCGAGTCCCTGCCGTCGGGCTTTAGCCTGGTCAGCTCCAACGCCAGCACCGGCACCTGGTCGGGCGGCGTCTGGAACATCGGCGCGCTGACTGCCGGCAGCTCCGCCACGCTGACCGTCACCGCCGAAGTTCTGGCCAGCGGCGACTACCGCAATGTCGTGGTCATCAGCGGCAACGAACCCGATCCGGACCCGGACAACAACGAAGACGACGCAAGTTCGTCGCCATCGCCACTGGCCGATCTGGCTGTAACAAAGACGGTCGATAACGGCACTCCGCTTTATGGCGACAACGTGACCTTCACTGTCACCGCCAGCAACGCCGGCCCATATGACGCCTCGGCAGTGAGCCTGGAAGATCTACTGCCCGACGGTTACGAGCTGGTGAGTTTCGACGTTTCTGCTGGTGCTTTTGACAACGCCAGCGGCCTTTGGCTGATCGGCGATTTGGGCGTGGGTGAAAGTGCATCGATGTCGATGGTTGTCACGGTACTCGGTGACCAGACGACGGAGCTTGACTATCAGAACGATGCAATGGTTTGGGCACTTGATCCTGACGATCCGAACCTGGACAACAACACTGCCTCGGCATCCGTCAGCCCTCGGGCTGTCTCGATTCCACCCGGCCCGGAACACCGCGATCCTGTATTTATCCCGGTGAACAGCCCGATGGCTCTGTTGTTGCTGCTGGGTCTGGTTGCACTGGTCGGTGGTGTTTCAAGCACTCGCCAGCGTTTCAGCTGATTTAATTGAACGCCCTCGTAAGGGGGCGTTCATCTTTCCAAGTGATAGGGGATATGTGATGTTTCGTTCAATGAGCCGTAACGCCGCGGCTACTGGTCCTGCTGGCTGTCGTTGCGCTGGTCGGCGCGGCCGCCAGCGCCAGCACGGGGATTCGCCGTGGTAAGTGACGATCTCCGGATCGACCGTTACATGACGCTCTATTTTCCGGGTGTCCTGAAAACGATCCTTATGAAAGTGCTCCGCATCAGGAATATCAGAATCACAGCTGCCGGCCACCTTGCCAAGCGGTACGAGGTCGAAACGCTGATGTTCGGCTCGCACTATTTCGATCTGGAATGCGGCGAAGACCGTGTTTGCTTTAGGATGCTCTTTGCCCTGGCTGTCGATGAGTGCAAGTCGCAGCTGAAATACGTCGTGGACCTCATGACAACCAGCGGCTGGGATGTCGAAGTGTCAGCCGGCGAGGGCGCCTGGTCGGGCCTTTTCGCCTCGATGTCGCTGCCGACGGGGTACATCCATGACACCGGGATCTATCCCAAGCTGGCGCAGATGATCTCCGGATCAGCTGGACTGCTCATCGAGACTGCTGGACTACGCGGGTTCCGGACCGTCTAGCTTTATGCATTAGGGTGTGGTTGTGGCGGTTACTACCCTGTCCCCACTACAAGGATGAACCCACCCTTCTTTTGACGCCCTTCGGGGCGTCTTTTTTTGCCTGGCATTTGGGCAGGCGCCCTGCCTTGCCGCTGGTATGCTGCCCGGCCTCGATCGCCGGCGCAGGCGCGCTTCTTTTTTGGCGTAACACTGCTGTGGGACATGGTCCAGTTGCGGGCATGGATGCCCGCACCTATTGGGTCGCGTAGCGGCCCTAGCGGCGTAGCCGCCAAGGCGTAAGCGATACCCCTAAAAGGGGGATTTATACCGCCGACACTTAGCGCGTAAAACTCCGACACTTAGCACACCAAAAAAGCAACGGTGCTCGTAGTTATCCACATGCGCGCAGAATCTATCCTGCAATCCGGCTCGGC
>CAYRJS010000029.1:0-16875 GCA_964424535.1 uncultured Aquimonas sp. | reverse complement strand
TGGGCGCGATGGCGTTCCAGATTCGCGGCTGGGGCAGATTCGGCAGGTTCGCTGCGTTTGCCGGCAAAGGCGTCGGCCTGCTCGGCCTTTGAGGCAGGGGCGATTTCATCCTGCGTCGGTTGTGCCCCTGCCTCGGGTTTGGCGATCGTCACATCGATGACATCAGGGCGGGTATCAACCGGGGCGCTTGGGGTATCGAAGTGCCAGTTGCGCAAGGGATCGTAGAGGCTGGCCTGCCAGGTGATGCCCACGGCCAGCACGGCCACGGCCACGGCGGCAAAGGCGGCACCGAACCAGCTCGGCCGGGGTTTGACCGGGCGATGGCGCTCGGCCCGGGCGGTGGCCAGCACCCAGGCATCCAGTTGCGCGCTGGGTTCCAGTTCCGGCAGGTTGGCCAGAGCCTGGGCCAGGGCCTGCTCGTGCGGATCCAGGGGAGCGTGCAAGGGTGTGTTCATGGGTTCAACCGTGCCCGCAACTTGTCCATGGCGTAGCGCAGACGCGATTTCACCGTTTCGCGCCCGGCTCCGGTGATGTCCCCGATCGCCTCCAGGGTCAATTCCTGTTCCAGACGCAATTGCAACACGATGCGCTGTTCGTCCGGTAATTCGGCCAAAGCCTGCTGCAGCCGGCGTGCCTGCTCAAAGCGGCCCAGGCGCTGTTCTGGCTGGTTGGCGTCGCCATCGGGCAAGTCCAGAGGGGCGCTGTCGTCGTCGGTGGAAACCTGGGGACGGTGGCGACGGTACTGGTCGATCAGAAGGTTCTGGGCGATCTGATACAGCCAGGTGCTGAACTTGGCCGTCGGTTGGTAACGGTCGCGGGCCATGACCACGCGCGCCCAGGTTTCCTGAAAGCATTCATCGGCACTGGTGCGCGGGGAAATGCCGCGCGCGATAAAGCGGTACAGCGGGCCACGGTGGCGCGCATACAGGGTTTCAAAGGCAGCCATGTCACCATCCGCATAGGCGAGCATCAGGTCCTCGTCGGCAGCATCATCGGTCATCCCCGGCAGTATCCCGGTCCGCAGGGTGGCAAAGGGGACGGTTTCACCTCGTTGTCACTGACAACGCAGCAGGGCCGGCAATGGGGTGAACATCGGTGCATGGGCGACAGGGTATAGTGCCCGGCCATCGCCTCACAACGCACCACCATCGCCCATGCTCAACTCGCCCGTCACCCTCGTTCTGATCGGTCTGACCGCCGTGCTTTCCTTCATGGCCTGGAAACAGCCACGTCTGCTGGCCGGCATGATCCTGTGGCCACCGGCGATCGAGCGCGGACGCGAATACTGGCGATTGCTGAGCTACGGCTTCATCCATGCCGACATGCAGCACCTGCTGTTCAACATGATCACCCTGTTTTTCTTCGGCGGGGCGATGGAACACTATTTCACCCAGCTCGGCCTGCCCTGGCCCTGGGGTTTTGTCGGCTTCTATCTGTCGGCCCTGGTGGTGTCCATCCTGCCCAGCTATCTGCGCCATCGGCGTGATGCAGGTTATCGCAGCCTGGGTGCATCCGGTGCAGTATCGGCGGTGCTGTTCGCCTTCATTCTGATCCAGCCGTGGTCGTTGATCATCGTTTTCGTGATCCCGGTGCCGGCCATCGTCTATGCCGTGGTGTATGTGGGCTACAGCATCTGGATGGAGCGCCAGGGTACCGACAACATCAACCACAGTGCCCATCTGTGGGGCGCCGGTTATGGCATCTTGTTCACCCTGCTGCTGCAGCCCAAGGTGCTGGAGCACTTCTTCACCAGCCTGATGAATCCGAAGTTCTGAAACCGCTCCGGCTTCAATCGGGATCGTAGTCGAGGTTGGCGGCGAGCCAGTGCTCGGCTTCGGCCAGGGTCCAGCCCTTGCGCTGGGCGTAGTCGATGACCTGATCCTTGGTGATCTTGCCAACGGCGAAGTAGCGGCTGTCCGGATGGCTGAAATACCAGCCTGAAACTGCCGCCGCCGGGTACATGGCGCAGCCTTCGGTCAGCTCCACCTGGGCGTTGGCGGTGGCATCCAGAAGACGGAACAAGGTACGTTTTTCCGTGTGTTCGGGGCAGGCCGGATAGCCGGGAGCCGGGCGGATACCACGGTATTTTTCGGCGATCAGGGCTTCGTTGTCGAGGTCTTCATCGGCGGCGTAAGCCCACAGTTCGGTGCGCACCTTGCGGTGCATGTATTCGGCCAGGGCTTCGGCAAAGCGGTCGGCCAGAGCCTTGAGGATGATGGCCGAGTAGTCGTCATTGGCCTGGCGGAAACGCTCCAGGTGTTCCTCGATGCCCAGCCCGGCGGTCACGGCAAAACCGCCGATCCAGTCGGGCACGCCCGAGTCCTTGGGAGCGATGAAATCGGCCAGGCACAGGTTGGGCCGCTCCACGGGTTTTTCTGCCTGCTGGCGCAAATGATGCAGGCGCACCGGGGTGTCGCCATCCATGAGTTCCAGATCGTCACCGATGCGCGAGACCGGCCAGAAGCCGACCACGGCATTGGCCTTGAGCCACTTTTCTTCGATGATGCGTTTGAGGATGACCTGGGCATCGGCGAAGACTTCGCGTGCCTGCGTCCCGACGATTTCATCGTCAAGAATCGCCGGATAATGACCAGCCAGTTCCCAGGCCTGGAAAAACGGCGTCCAGTCGATCACCGGCAAAAGTTCGGTCAGGGGAATATCGTGGAACACGTGCAGGCCGGGGTGCCTGGGGGCCGGCGGGCGATAGGTGGAAAAATCCGGATTGAAGCCGTTGTCACGGGCGCGTTGCAGGCTGACCAGCTTCTTGTTGTGGCCGCGATTGCGATGGCGTTCGCGCACCTTTTCATAATCCTCGCGCACCTTGGCAAGAAAATCGTCGACCAGCTCCTTGCTGACCAGGGATTGGGCCACGCCAACCGCGCGTGAGGCATCCTTGACCCAGACGCAGGCGTTCGGGTAGTTCGGTTCGATCTTGAGTGCGGTATGCGCGCGCGATGTGGTGGCGCCGCCGATCAGCAGGGGAATGGTGAAATTGCGCCGGGTCATTTCCTTGGCGACATTGGCCATTTCTTCCAGCGATGGCGTGATCAGGCCGGAGACTCCGATCATGTCCGCCTTTTCCTCGATGGCGGTGTTCAGCAGTTTCTGCGCCGGCACCATCACGCCCAGGTCCACGACCTCGAAGTTGTTGCAGGCCAGGACCACGCCGACGATGTTCTTGCCGATATCGTAAACGTCGCCCTTGACCGTGGCCATGACGATCTTGCCGTTGGATTTGCGGGCATCGCCGCCGCGCTTTTTTTCCTCTTCCATGAAGGGCAAGAGGTAAGCCACGGCTTTTTTCATCACCCGTGCCGATTTCACCACCTGGGGCAGAAACATCTTGCCGGCTCCGAACAGATCACCGACCACGTTCATGCCGTCCATCAGTGGGCCTTCGATCACATCCAGGGTACGGGTGCAGCCTTGGCGGACTTCCTCGGTGTCTTCGACCACGAACTGGTCGATGCCATGAACCAGGGCGTGTTCCAGGCGCTTGCCCACCGGCAGCTCGCGCCAGGCCAGGGCATCACCGGTGTCTTTTTCCTGCGGTCCCTTGTTGAAGCGGGCCGCGATTTCCATCAGCCGTTCGGTGGCATCCGCGCGGCGGTTGAGGACCACATCCTCGACCCGTTCGCGCAACTCAGGATCCAGTTCATCGTAGATCGCCAGTTGCCCGGCGTTGACGATGCCCATATCCATGCCGGCCTGGATGGCGTGGTAGAGGAACACGCAATGGATGGCTTCGCGCACGGTGTTGTTGCCGCGAAACGAGAACGAAACGTTGGATACACCCCCGGAGATATGCGACAGCGGGAAACGCTGCTTGAGGATGCGCGCGGCCTCGATGAAATCGACAGCGTTGTTGGCGTGTTCCTCGATGCCGGTGGCGATGGGAAAGATATTGGAATCAAAGAAGATGTCCTCGGGCGGGAAGCCGACGACCTCGGTCAACAGCCGATAGGAACGCTCGCATATTTCGATGCGCCGTTCCACGTTGTCGGCCTGGCCTTTTTCATCGAAGGCCATCACCACCGTGGCTGCGCCGTAGCGCAGGATCTTGCGCGCGTGTTCGAGAAATTCGGCTTCGCCTTCCTTGAGTGAAATCGAATTGACCACGCCCTTGCCCTGCAGGCACTTGAGGCCGGCCTCGATCACCTCCCATTTGGAAGAATCGATCATCACCGGGATACGGGCGATATCCGGTTCGGCGGCGATCAGACGCAGGAACTTCACCATCGCGGCCTTGGCGTCGAGCAGGCCTTCGTCCATGTTCACATCAAGGATCTGGGCGCCGTTTTCCACCTGCTGGCGCGCCACTTCGACAGCCTCGTCGTAGCGGTCTTCCTTGATCAGTTTCTTGAAGCGGGCCGAGCCGGTGACATTGGTGCGTTCGCCGACGTTGACGAAAAGGATTTCCGGCGTCAGCACCAAAGGTTCCAGCCCGGACAGGCGGGTATGACGGGGCAGATCGGACATCTCAGGCGGCCGTGGCGGTAGTGATTGAGGGCACGGTGCGAGGTGCATGTGCGGTCATGGCCGCAACCAGAGCCTGGATATGCGCCGGGGTGGTGCCGCAACAGCCACCGACGATATTGAGCAGGCCGTCGCGGGCGAACTCACCCAAGGTACGGGCCATGTCTTCCGGGGTTTCGTCGTAGCCACCCAGAGCATTGGGCAGGCCGGCATTGGGATGGGTGCTGACCCGGCAATCGGCCACGCGCGCCAGGGCTTCGACATGCTCGCGCAATTCCTCCGGCCCCAGGGCACAGTTGAGTCCGATCGACAAGGGTCGGGCATGGGCCAGCGAGTACCAGAAAGCCTCGGCGGTCTGGCCGGACAGCGTGCGTCCGGAACGATCGGTGATGGTGCCCGAGATCATCAACGGCAGGCGCGCGCCGTGTTCATCGAACGCCCGCAAGATGCCGGCTACGGCGGCCTTGGCATTGAGGGTGTCGAACACGGTTTCCACCATGAGAATATCGGCGCCGCCTTCGATCAAGCCGTGGGCGGCTTGGGCATAGGCGGTTTCGAGCTGGTCGAAATCGACGTTGCGAAAGCCGGGATTGTTGACGTCGGGCGACAGCGAAGCGGTACGACTGGTGGGGCCGAGCACACCGATGGCAAAACGGGGCCGAGTTGGATCACTGGCTTCGGCGGCATCGCAGGCAGCACGCGCCAAGCGGGCGCCTTCGCGATTGAGTTCGGGGACCAGGTGTTCCAGGGCGTAGTCGGCCTGGCTCAAGGTGGTGGAATTGAAGGTATTGGTCTCGACCGCGTCGGCCCCGGCTTCGAGGTAGGCGGCGTGGATGGCGCTGATGATGTCGGGTCGGGTCAATGACAACAGATCGTTGTTGCCCTTGAGATCGCGCTGGCAACCGCTGGCATCGGCCTGTTCACCGTGGTGGGTGTGCGGATGCTCACTGTCGCAACCGGCGGCAAAGCGCGCGCCACGGTAATCGGCTTCTTCCAGATGATGGGCCTGGATCAAGGTGCCCATGGCCCCGTCCAGAACCAGGATGCGCTGGCGCAGCAAGGCTTCCAGCGCGGCCACGCGGGTGGGGTTGAGCCAGGGCAGGGTGTTCATGGGCGATAGGCCAGCAGGGAGACGACTTCGTAGTGGGGCGGGCGTTTTTCCCGCGTGATGACCGCGCAACTGCTGACCTTCAGTCCTGCCTTGCTCGCCAGTCGGGCCAGTTTGGCAGGCTTGAAACCGAGATTGGCGTGGCCATAAGTTTCAATGGCGTCACGGTGCCGGTGCTGGTTCAAGGTGGTGGCCAGCAGTTGTCCACCGGGACGCAGAACCCGGGCCGATTCGGCCAGGGCTCCGGCTGGATCGTCGCTGTAGGTCAGGGTATGCATCAGCAGGACCCGGTCGAAACTGGCATCGGCAAAGCCCAGGGTATGCATGTCGGCCTGCAGCACTTCGACATTGGCATGGGCTTGCAGGCGTTCGCGCGCGATCGTGATGGCGCGCGGGTTGGCATCGACGCAGACGTAGCGGCGGGCGCGTGGTGCCAACAGCTCTGCCAGCACGCCAGTACCGGCACCGACATCGAGCACATCGCCGGGCTCCAGCAGTTGCAACGCGGCCCGGGCCAGGGCTTCCCAGGTACGGCCGGGGGAATAATGGCGTTCCATGTCGCCGGCCACCGGATCGCTCAGGTTCTGCTCCTCGGCGCGGGCGGCCAGTACATCCGGCAGGCGTTTGGCGTCTTCGGTCAGGAGCGGATCTTCGGCACCTTCAGCCAGGGCCTTCCACAAGGCTCGCTGGGCCTGGTCCATTTCCTCGGCGGCAAAGCGATAGTAGGCTGACACCCCCGAACGGCGATCCCGCACCAGGCCGGCATCTTTCAGCTTGGCCAGATGGGTGGAAACGCGGGGCTGGGCCAGGCCGGTGATGGCGGACAGTTCGGCAACCGTCAGTTCACCGTGTTCCAGCAGGGCCAGCAGGCGAACCCGCGTGGCATCGGAGAGAACCCGCAGGCAGGCCGACCAGGCATTCAGATCCACGTTATATCCATCTATCGCGATTCAAAGATGAAAGAATAGCGGGGCCGGGGAAACAGGGTCAAGCGCTCCGGCACGCCCACGGTAGCGGCAGTACACTGGCGACCTTGTCTGCGACAAAGGAATTCCGCAATGACGTATCCGATTGGAACGCCGGGAACACCGTGGGGTGAGGCCGAGGTGGCGCAATGGCGGGCGCGGCAGCGGCGTCAGCGCAGCTATCACGACGACGTGGAAACCCGGATCGAAGCCCTGCGCTCGCGTTTTGAGGTGTCGACGTACGCAGAGCTGGATTACGCCCCGGATCGCTACGTCCTGCATGCCGTACGCAGCCGGGACTGGAACGACGAGCTGCCGCTGGCGCTGGTGACCGGTGGCGTGCACGGTTATGAAACCTCGGGTGTGCATGGTGCCTTGCAGTTTCTGGAACAGCGCGCCGCTGACTATGCCGGGCGCCTCAACCTGCTGGTGGCGCCGTGTGTCAGCCCCTGGGGTTATGAGCGCATCCACCGCTGGAATCCGGCGGCGCTGGATCCCAACCGTTCCTTCCACGAGCACAGCCGAGCGGGTGAATCGGCGGCCTTGATGCGCCTGGTGGCGCCGTGGCGCGGGCGCTTTGTCGTGCATATCGACCTGCACGAAACCACCGATACCGATGAAAGCGAGTTTCGCCCGGCCCTGGCCGCTCGCGATGGCAAGCCGTTCGAGCCGGGCACGATACCCGACGGGTTTTATCTGGTCGATGACAGCGAAAACCCGCAACCGGCGTTCCAGCAGGCCATCATCAAGGCCGTGGCCAAGGTCACCCATATCGCCCCGGCCGATCCAGATGGAACCATCATCGGTTCTCCCGAGATTGCGCCAGGCGTGATCGAATACGCGCTCAAGGAACTGGGTCTGTGCACCAGCATCACCGGGGCCCGTTTTACCACCACCACCGAGGTCTATCCCGACAGCCCGCGGGCCACACCCGAGCAATGCAATGCCGCCCAGGTGGCTGCGGTCTGCGCGGCCCTGGATTTCGCCTTGTAAAAAGCGGATCAGGCAGCGCGGCTGGCGCGTTTGCGGTCGATCTCGGTCAGGTGCTTCTTGCGCAGGCGGATACCTTTGGGCGTGACTTCGACCAGTTCATCGTCCTCGATGAACTCCAGCGCCTGCTCCAGTGACATGCGGATGGGCGGGGTCAGGGCGATGGCGTCGTCCTTGCCGGAGGCGCGCACGTTGGTGAGCTGTTTTTCCCGCAGGGCATTGACGGTCAGGTCGTTGTCCTTGGCATGGATGCCCACCAGCATGCCTTCGTAGATATCCTCGCCGGCTCCGACCAGCAGCCGGCCGCGTTCCTGCAGGCCCATCAGGGCATAACCGGGGGCCTTGCCCTGGCCGTTGGAGATCATGACCCCGTTGGAACGCTTGGCGATGCTGCCTTCCTGCTTTGGACCGTAGTGGTCGAAGATATGAAACAGCAGGCCGCCACCCGAGGTGAGGGTGTTGAACTCGCCCTGGAAGCCGATCAGGCCCCGGGCCGGGATCATGTATTCCAGCCGGACCCGGCCCTTGCCATCCGGTTCCATGGAGACCAGTTGCGCCTTGCGTGTGCCCAGGCGCTCCATGACTGAACCCTGGTGGCTGTCTTCGACGTCGATGACCAGTTGCTCGTAGGGTTCGTTCGGCACCCCGTCGATCTCGCGCAGGATCACTTCCGGGCGTGACACGGCCAGTTCGTAGCCTTCCCGGCGCATGGCCTCGATCAACACCGACAGGTGCAGTTCGCCGCGACCGGAAACGGTGAATTTGTCCGGATCTTCGGTGTCTTCCACGCGCAGGGCGACGTTGTGCAAGGTTTCGCGGGACAGGCGCTCGCGCAACTGGCGGCTGGTCAGGAACTTGCCGCCGGAATAGTCCTTTTGCCCGGCAAACGGGGAATTGTTGACCTGGAAGGTCATCGAGATGGTGGGCTCGTCCACGCTCAGTGCCGGCAGGGCCTCGGCGGCAGCCGGATCGGTGAGAGTGTCGGAAATACCCAGGTTTTCGATGCCCGAGATGGCCACGATATCGCCGGCTTCGGCTTCGGCCACTTCGTTGCGCTCCAGACCGAGGAAACCCAGCACCTGCAATACCCGGCCACTGCGCTTTTTGCCGTTGCGGTCGATGATCGCCACCGGCATGTTGGTGTGGACCTTGCCGCGCTGGATGCGGCCGATGCCGATCACGCCGACATAACTGTTGTAGTCGAGCTGGCTGATGCGCATCTGGAATGGGCCATCCGGATCGACCGTGGGCGGCGGTACGTGCGCCATGATGGCCTCGTACAAGGGCGTCATGTCGCCCGAGCGCACGTCTTCATCGAGGCCGGCATAGCCATTGAGTGCGGAGGCGTAGATGATCGGGAAATCCATCTGTTCCGAACTGGCACCGAGGCGGTCGAACAGATCCCAGACCTGTTCCACCACCCATTCCGGGCGTGCCCCGGGACGATCGACCTTGTTGACCACCACGATCGGCTTGAAGCCCATGGTGAAGGCTTTCTGGGTCACGAACCGGGTTTGCGGCATCGGCCCGTCCATGGCATCAACCAGCAGCAGGACCGAATCGACCATCGACAGGACCCGCTCCACCTCGCCACCGAAATCGGCGTGGCCAGGGGTGTCGACGATGTTGATGTGGTTGCCGCGCCAGTTGATGGCGGTGTTTTTGGCCAGGATGGTGATGCCGCGTTCCTTTTCCTGATCGTTGGAGTCCATCACCCGTTCGCTCAGTACGGTGCGCGTGTTGAGCGTTCCCGACTGCTTGAGCAACTGATCGACCAGCGTGGTCTTGCCATGGTCGACGTGGGCGACAATGGCGATATTGCGGAGTTTTTCGATGGACATGGGAAGATGCGGGCAGGGGCCCGGTGTTGACAGGAAAAGGCAGAACGGCACGCCGAGATGGCATGCCGTTCAAGGTGGCACATGCGTGGCCAGCCGGTCATTTTACTAGGTTTTGCTGAACCCAGGAAAGATGCGGTATTGGCGGGCGCAATCCTGGCCGGCTTTGGCCGGGTTGCGCCCGTTGTCTGACCTGGTCTCAGGGGCCTTCGAAACCATCAGAAAACAGCCCCGTATGGCTGCAGGCATGGACCTGGGCCGGATTGACCAGGACATGGAAGCGTGCGCCCAGCGGCATCACGCCGCCGTTGCCGATCTGGAATACGCCCCAGCGCTGGCTGACATCGTCGTAGTAGAGGTTGTACGCGCCCTGATTGGCGAAATAGTTGCTTCCCTGGACGGCCGTGATCAAGGGCATGGCGCACGGGGTGCCATTGAGCAGTGGATGGTCAAGCACGAGGTTGTTGTCGGCGTTGCGGTTGCCGGCACTGACCTCGACCAGAAAGGCGTTCGGGCTGCGTTCCTGGGCGTAGACGCTGAAGCTTGTGCTGCCCGGGAACGAGGTGCCGTCGAAGTTCTCCACGACCCAGCGCCATTCGGTTCCATTGTACCAGGGGTAGATGCCGAAGGGGCGTGGATTGGAGACATGCGTGCTCAGGCTCGAGGTGCGCGATACCAGCAGAAAGGCGTCCTGCTTGCCATTGACGCTGGTGTCGTTCAGGGTTGTATTGGACGAGGGACTGGAGAGGCTGGTGTGGCGGAATACACTCGCACCGGCAGCTGCGGACAGGATATGGAAGTGAGCGTTGGTCGGAATGGTGCTGGACGAGTTTTCGGCCATCAATGCCCATTGGTCGGATTCATTCCACCAGGGTATGAATTGCTGGGAGACGCTGACAGCGTCCTGCATGGCAGGTGTCGTGAACAGATTGGCGTCAGCAATGTCATTCGTGGAGGGATGGGAAATCCAGCTGAGCGAGCCACCGGAGATCGTGTCCGCCGAGGCGACATGGGTAAACACCGCGTCTCCGTATTCGTAGGCACCGATATCGATCGTCGTGCCTGCGGCTCCCAGGATGCCGCGCTTGAGTCGACGCAGGCCATCGGCATCCAATGACGGGATGCCTTTGCTGTTGCGGACCGTTGTCGTGCTGGTGCCGGCATCGATGGCGGGGGATCCGGCAGCCAGACGTGGAAAGGCGTCGTCTACCAGTCCGGCATTGGTCGTGATGGTGTTGGCGTTGGCCGTGAAGTTGACCGTGTTGCCATTGATCAGGTTCTTGCTGTTGAGCATGAGGCTGCCACTGATGTCGTTGGTGCCGTCGATCGCGATTCCGCCGGCTCCGCGCGCCCGGATCAGGTTGTTGTACATCAAGCCGCTGAATGTGCCCGTATCGCCGCTTCCCCAACGTGAAAAGACGATGCCCGGATTGGCCTGGGTGATGGTGTTGTTGTAAAGGTTGGCGGTCATCTCGCCATTGCCCACGATGGCGTGGATGCCTGCGGCATCCGTGGAGTCGCCGGGGACGATCACGTTGTCGAAGACGTTGGCCTCGAAGTTGGCGATGGCGCCACCCGCACCATTTCCGGACAGGAAGATACCCGCGCGTGCGTAGGTGCCGCGAACCTCGTTGGCGTGCAGGGTGATGGCGCTGTCGGTGCTGCCATTGGCGATATCCACCATGATGCCGGCACCGGGCGGATATTCGGCCGGGGTGTATACCTTGTTGAAGGACGCGTTGACCTTGAGCGTGCCGCCATAGCTTTTGAGTGACACCACGCCATAGGACTCGTTGGGTGCGTTGCTGCGCACGTCATTGTTGTACAAGGTGGCATTCAGGGCACCGCTATCGGCATGCAGCGCGATCGCGCCTTGTACGCTGTTGGCCGCATCCAGAATCAGGTTGCGCAATTCGACGGCACTGGTTCCGGTGCCGGTCTGCTTGACGTGGATCATGCCGTGATGGAAATGGAGGTCGCGTATCGTGACGTTGAAGCTCCCGGTAGCGACGGAATTGTTGTGGATGAAGATGCCGGCATCGACAAATACCGGTTTGCGGCCAGGCGCGGGAGCCAGGGTCAGCTTGATATTGGACTTGATCTCGACATCACCCGTGTCAGGCGTATTGGTATCGATCTGTATGGTGTCGTTGTTTGTAGCGGCATCGATGCAGGCTTGAAGGGTGTCGTTGCAAGGTGCGACCCCCGGCCAGGTCAGGGTGGCGGCAGTGACCAATACGGGGCCGGCCAGGAGGGCAAGAAACAGGAAATAAAGGCATATGCGCATGGGAGCAACTCCAGTGAAGAGGGACTTCGTGGAGGTAGAGCGCAAAAACGGGCCTGTGCAGGACGCGAATTGTTGCAAACGTATTTGGCTACATTCAGGCCAGGTTTATTTTTCGGGCGAAGTTGTAGTCAGCAATCGGGTCAGTCCGGACGGTTGGAATGGCAGGGCCTGGGTCCGTTCCACGGCCAGGGCCTGAATTTCTGCTGCCTGTGGATCATCGGCTTCGGCCAGACACTGGGCCTGCAGGGCGGCTGTCCAGGCCAGTTCGAGCCGTGCCCTTGCGCCTCCGGCGGGCAAGTCCGCTTCAGCCTGTTGCAACAAGGGCAGGGCGTTTTCGCAGTGATCCGTGGCTGCTTCCAGGCGTGCGGTGATGTAGTGCAGGCGCCCGAGGCGGAAGCGATCGTCGGGGAAAGCCGCAAGCCCGGCTTCCAGAGCAGCATGGGCCCTTTCAAGGGCGTGATCGGGTTCGTCATCGGCTTGCAGGGCCAGAGCCAGCATGGCCTGAGCCAGCAGGGTGTCAGGGTGGGATTCGCCCAGAGCTGCTCGCAGACTTTGCCAGACCGTATCCAGTTCGCGGTGTGCCGCTGATGCCTGGCCTTGTTCCAAAAGACCGATACCAAGGCCCAAACGGGCGATGGCGGTCAGGTAGTGATCCTCGCCCAGGCTCGCTGCCGCCGCTTCGATGGCAGCACGGGCATCGGCTTCGGCAGCCGGATATCGCCCCAGACTGCGTTCGATGCCGGCAAGGTTGTTCAACATCGTGGCCACCGTGGGGTGGTTTGGGCCGAAACTGAGGCGAGCCACATCGAGAGCTGTCTGGAAGCGGGTGGCTGCCAGTTCCAGGTCGCCTTGTTCGTAGGCGATCAAGGCCAGCGAGTTGAGACCATTGGCGACGGCAGGGTGGTGCGGGCCCAACAGATGTTTCTGCAATTCCACGGCGTGGGCGATGCGTTCGGAAGCCTGTGCCGCATCACCGTGGCGACGCAGGGCCACACCGAGGTTGAATTCACTGTCGGCCGTGTCCGGGTGCACTTCTCCCAACAGGGCGTGACGGGTTTCCAGAGCCTGTTGGAAGTGTTCGATGGCCGCATCGATCTGGCCTGTTTGCAGCAGGACCACGCCCAGATCGTGCTCGATGGTGGCGGCTTGGGTGTGGCGGTCGCCATGCAAGCTGCGCTGCAGTGCCAGGGCTTCGGTCAGGGTGGCCAGGGCCGGTTCCAGTTCACCCTGGCGAAACTGGATGCCGCCCAGTGTTGCCAATGCGCGCACCCTCAGGTCACCGTCATCGTCCGTGGCCCGTCGTGCGCTTTCAGCCATGCTTCGGGCCTCGTCGAACTGGCCGCGATCCGACAGCACATTGGCCAGCAGCAGATGGATGGCGGGTTGACGTTCCGGCAGCAACGGCAAAGCCTGACGCAGCACTTGTTCGGCCTCGTCAAAGCGCCCTTGCAGGCGATGGATGGTGCCCAGTTCCATCAAGGCATCGACTTGCCGTTGCGGACTGGTCGCGCGGGCCAGGCCACGTTGGGCCAGATCGTCGGCACGGGCCAGGTCACCCAACTGGCGATAGGCTCCCGCCAGGGCGATCGACAATTCGGCTTCTACCCTGGGCTGTGCGGCCAGGGTTTCAGCGAAACGTTCGCTGCTGCGATCGAGCAGTTCGCGGGCGCTGACATCACGGCCCTGGCTTTCATCGGGGTTGACGCCATCAAACAGGGACAATACGAAATCCCGGGTGGCATTGGCCCGGGCCGCTTCGTTGCGGGCTTCCTGCATCTGCCATGCGGTCGCTCCCAGGCCGGCCAGCAGCGCCAGCACGATGGCAGTGATGGCGGCAAGACCGATCCGGTGGCGACGTACAAAGCGGGTCAGGCGATAAGCACGCGAAGCTGGTCGGGCACTGATCGGGATACCGTGGCGGTGGTAACGGATGTCCTGCACCAAGGTTGCAGCACTGACGTAACGTGCTTGAGGGTCGGCATTCAGGGCCTTGGTCACGATCAGGCCGAGCTCGCCGCTGAGGCGGCGACGCAAAGCCTTGGACTGACTACGCCGGCTGCTGGCAATATCGATTGCCTCAGGGCCGGTGATGACATTGGCCGGAGGCATCAGGCTGGCGTCTTCATGCCAGCGGGGGCGACTGCCGGTGAGCAGTTCGTGCAACAGCACGCCCAGAGCGTAAACATCGGTGGCAGTGGTGATCGTGCCGCCATCATGTTGCTCGGGTGCGGCATAGGCTGGCGTGAGCAGGTGCATGCCGGTGCGGGTGGCGTCGTCGGGATCGTCCACAAGTAGTTTGGCGATACCGAAATCCAGCAGTTTCAACGAGCCATCGCTGCGCACCAGGATATTGGACGGCTTCAGATCCCGATGCACGACCAGATTGCGATGGGCAAAATCCACGGTGGTACAGACGGTATCGAACAGGTCCAGACGTGCATCCAGATCCAGTCGTTGCTGGTCGCACCAGGTGGTGATGGGCAGGCCATCGACGTATTCCAGGACGAACCAGGGCACCCCGGCCTCGGTGAAACCGCCATCCAGCAGGCGGGCGATATGGGGATGCTCCAGACGCGCCAGGATCTGGCGTTCGCGCACGAAGCGATCACGTTCGCGGGCTTCGTGCAGGCCGTAGCGCAAGATCTTGATGGCGGCCTGTTGGGTATAAGCACCATCGTCGCGCTCGGCCAGGAACACGCTGGCCATGCCACCACTGCCGATCAGTCTTTCGACCCGCCACGGACCCAGATGGTTGCCCTCGATGCCGGGATCGACATCGATCAGGGCCGCCGCCAGCACCCCGCTGCCGGCATCCAGCGGGCTGTCGGCGACGGCATCGTTGAGCATCTGTTCCAGGGCCTGGCGCAATTCGACATCGGGGATCGAGGCCAGGAACAGGGCCCGATCTTCCCCTTCCAGCTCGAATACGGCATCGAACAAGGGCGCCAGTTCCAGCCAGCGGCGCTCGATGGCGCTATCCGCGCTCATTGCATGGCCTGCTGCAGAAAGACCCGGGCGCGGGCCCAGTCACGAACCACGCTGCGGGCCACGATGCCCAGCACGCCGGCGGTTTCCTCCACCGAAAGACCAGCGAAAAAGCGCAATTCGACGACTCGCGCCAGACGGGGTTCGAGTAATTCGAGTCGATCCAGGGCGTCGTTGAGCAAAAGCACCTCGGCCGCGGCGTGATCGGCTGGCAGTTCGACTGCGTCAAGATCCAGTGGGGCTTCGCCGCTGCCGCGCTTGAGGGCCTGGCGGTGGCGGGCATGGTCGACCAGGATGTGGCGCATGGCGATGGCGGCATAGCTGAAAAAATGCGTCTGATCGCGAAATTCATCGGTACGATCGACCAGGCTCAACCAGGCTTCGTGTACCAGGGCCGTGGTGTTGAGCGTCTGTGACCCGTGCTCGCCTGACAAGGCCCGATGGGCCAGTTCACGCAAACGTTGGTAAGCCAACGGCTGCAAGGTATCTTCCAGACGCGCCCGGCAGTCCGCCGATGAAGCTTGCTGCTCGCTCATGACCCCTCCCCATCCCTCCTGTGCATGCTACTCCAGCGCCTGCGGCGTGGCGTTCAGAACACTGGAAATCACGACGGCAACCGCGTTGTGGTCGCATCAGGCATTGTCGGTTACTTGCAGCCACAGGCTGCCGCCTCCGACAACGTGTTGAGAGCCCAGCGCATCCGCCAGTTCATTGCGGGCGAATGTGACGGCATAGCTTGAGCTGAAGACGATTTTGAATCGGGTATTGAACATCAACAAGGCCTGCAAAAGGTATTGCTCGTTCCAGCTTCGGTTGTCGTCCAGGACCCAGTCCTTTGGGTATTCGTGCGGCAGGAAGATGTCGTGGAAGTGGACGAATACGCCCGGTTTGAGACGGGGAAGAAGCTTGAAAACGATATGGTTGACATCGCTGCCGGTCTTGGCGATGTGGGTCGAATCCACGAACAGGACATCGCCGCTGCACAGTTGATCGACCACCTCGATATCAACATCCTGGATGCGCTGACGCAGCAGCTTGACTCCCGGAAGGGCGTGCAGAAATGGCCGGGGGAAGGGTTCGATGGCCAGGATTTGCGTTGTGCCACCAAGAAAGCGGGCGTTGACATCTGCCGTCAGAATGGTCGAAAACCCGGAGCCGATTTCGATGATCCGCGCCGGTCGCCAATGCCGCAACAGGGCAAAACAGGCCCGGGCATCGAGCCAGCTGAATTGCGAGTTGCCGGTGTAGAAATGCGTCAGCTCCGCATCGGATTCCCCGTGTTCCGGATAGTCGAAATCACGCAGATAAGGCTTGAACACGGTCGTAAGCAAGCGGATATGCCCCGGGCCATCGAAATCCAGTCCCGGGGGAATTGAGGTTTCTTCAGGCCATAGCTGGGCGGGATCAAGTTCGCCCGGCGTGACGATCGGGGAGTAGAAGTGGCCCAGTGGAAACGCGATCGTGACATCTGCCGGGCACGGCACCAGTCCGAACGCCCGGGTTCCGAGAATACGGAGGGGAAGATTCAGGACAAAACGTACGAGCCGATAGACGAAGCTGGGTTTTGAGGAAGACTTTTGGGGGAGCATGGACCATTGGCCGGGAGGGGATCTGGAAGGCGGATTCAAGCATGAAGCCTGCGGAGATGATGCTGGCAAGATGGGTGATAGTTTTTAACTATCGATGTAATCACAACAATCAATTTTACCTATTGTAAGAACCTTACTAAAATGCTTGAGGTCGGGGTGGCAGCACTCCGCGAATATTTCCTTTCACACCTCAAGGAGCGTGCCATGTCCCTTATCAATACCCAGATTCAGCCGTTTGAAGCCGATGCCTTCCACAACGGCAAATTCATCAAGGTCAGTGACGAAAGCATGAAGGGCAAGTGGTCCGTCGTGATTTTCATGCCGGCGGCTTTCACCTTCAACTGCCCGACCGAAGTCGAGGATGCGGCCGAGCATTATGCCGAGTTCCAGAAGGCCGGCGCCGAAGTCTATGTGGTGACCACCGACACCCATTTCAGCCACAAGGTGTGGCACGAAACCTCCCCGGCCGTGGGCAAGGCGCAGTTCCCGCTGGTGGGTGATCCCACCCACAAGCTGACCCATGCCTTCGGCGTGCATATCGAGGAAGAAGGTCTGGCCCTGCGTGGCACTTTCGTGATCAATCCGGAAGGCGTGATCAAGACCATGGAAATCCATTCCAACGAGATCGCCCGTGACG
>CAYRJS010000028.1:0-17328 GCA_964424535.1 uncultured Aquimonas sp. | reverse complement strand
TGATGGATGCCAACGCCGACGCGCCCGATGAGCAGGCCATCTTTGAGCCGGGCGTGGGGGAGACCCCGTTGTGGGGGGTAATGACCTTGACCGCGCTGTTTCCCGGCGATGCGATACCGGAACTTCTCTTGATGGCGCTGACGGCCTTCGATGAAGGACTGGATCTTTCCGGCGCGGCCTTCCGCGTGGTCGCCGATCAGGACTGGGAACGGGCCTGGATGGATCAGTTCAAGCCCATGCAGTTTGGCCGACGCACCTTTATCGTGCCGTGGAACCAGGATCTGCCGTCCGAGGCCCAGACTGACGAGGCCGCCGTAGTGCGACTCGATCCGGGCCTGGCCTTTGGCACCGGCACCCACCCCACCACGGCGCTGTGCCTGGAATGGCTTGATGGCCTGGATCTTGGTGGCAAGCGCGTGCTCGATTTCGGCTGCGGTTCGGGCATTCTGGCCATTGCCGCGCTCAAGCTCGGGGCGACTTCGGCCCTGGGCGTGGACAACGATCCGCAAGCACTCACTGCCACCCACGACAACGCCGAGCGCAATGCCGTGGCGGACCGGCTCCAGGTCTATCTGCCGGCAGACGAGCCCGTGCACACTCACCCGGTTGTGGTGGCCAATATCCTCGCCAGTGCGCTCGATGCACTCGCACCCCAACTGGCCAACCGGGTTGAATCCGGCGGGCGTATCGCCCTGTCGGGGATTCTTGCCGGGCAGGAAGCAGACCTGATTGCCCGCTACGGCGTCTGGTTCGAACCCCTGACCGTGCATCGGCGCGAGGATTGGGTAAGAATCGACGGCATCAAGCGCTGATCCGGCCCGAGGGTCCATGTCCACTGTTTGCCCCCATTGTCTGGCTTCCTTTGAGATCGATGCGAACGCACCGACTGCCAGTCTTTTGCCCTGGCACTGCCCGCACTGCGGCCACGAGTTCGAGTCGGCAGCGCCCGGGTCTGACCATGATGACGATCCGGCTCCCACGCAACCACCGCCACTGGAGCTGACGCAGACCGATCCCATTGCGGAAGCCTTTTCCGAGTCGCCATTGCCAGGCACAAGCCCGGAGGATGAGCCGGTGTTGGCCACACCCGATTTCCCGGAGACCGCCACCGAACCCGATGCCATTGAACCGGCGGCGGTGATGTATATCCCAAGCGCCGCCCAGACCCCCAGCTTCGCCAGAACCACCGAGCCTGCAGCCGTTCCGACGCAAACCTCGCGGCGCTGGCTGCGTCCGGCACTTGTTGTCGGTTTGGGTCTGCTGCTGGCTGGCCAGTGCGTGGTTTCCGAGCATGTACGTCTGGCCGCTGATGCCCAGTGGCGTCCGTGGTTGCTGCGGGCCTGCACCGTGCTGGGTTGCCAACTGCCCGATTGGCACGATCCGGCAGCACTACGCATCCTCACCCGCGATGTGCGCCCGCATCCATCCGTACCCGATGCCCTGTTGATCAGCGCCAGTTTCCGCAACGAGGCTCCCTGGCCGCAGCGCTGGCCGCCTCTGGAACTGACCTTGGCCGATCTTGACGGCCAGGCGATCGGACAGCGACGTTTCAGCGCCGCCCAGTACCTGGGCCTGGGTGTCACCGATGACCTGATCCAGCCCGGGCAAACAGCCAGCATCACCCTGGAAGTGCGCGATCCGGGCAAGCAAGCCGTGGCTTTTGAATTCGATTTACTGTGATCTGGTGTGGTGTCTCAACTTCACGATACAGAGCCGCAGCGCAACTGCTAGAATTGACGACCTTCGTCACGTTTCGATCGCGCTTTCTGGCGCTGTCGCGGAGTCCATCTGTGTGAATACCTCGAAGTCGTCCTCACCGGCTGCCGCATCCGGCACGGTCGCGCCTGGCACATTGCGCGAAGCGGTGGCCCAGGCGGTACGGCGCTATCTGCATGACCTGCGCGATTGCCCGGCAGGCGACTTGTACGAGGTAGTGCTCAACGAAGTCGAACCCCCGCTGTTGCGCGAGGTGTTGCACCATCACGACGGCAATCAGAGCCGTGCCGCCTGCGCCTTGGGCATGAGCCGGGCCACCTTGCGCAAGAAATTGCGCCAGCACGGCATCGTCTGAACGCGCTCCAGCTTCCTACTTGCGTCCAAACCCGAGTATCCCCCAATGACTTCTCCCCAAGGCCAGTCCCTTCCCTTGCGACGTGCCCTGCTTTCGGTTTCCGACAAGACCGGTCTGGTGGAACTGGCCACCGCCCTGTCTGCTCGTGGCGTTGAACTGCTCTCCACCGGCGGCAGCGCCAAAGCCCTGCGTGCGGCCGGCCTGGCGGTACGTGAAGTGTCCGAGGTCACCGGCTTTCCGGAAATCATGGACGGCCGGGTCAAGACCCTGCACCCGAAGATCCACGGCGGCCTGCTGGGACGCACCGATATCGATGCCCAGGTGATGGCCGAGCACGGCATCGAACCCATCGATCTGCTGGTGCTGAACCTGTATCCGTTTGAACAAGTCAGCGCCCGCCCCGAGTCCACCCTGGCCGAGGTGGTGGAGAACATCGATATCGGCGGGCCGGCCATGTTGCGGGCCGGGGCCAAGAACTTCGCCCGGGTCACGGTGTTGACCGATCCGGCGCAGTATCCAGACTTGCTGGCCGAACTGGACGCCCACGACGGTGCCACCTCGGCGCCATTTCGCCTGGCCATGGCCACGGCCGCGTTCAACCGCATCGCCCGCTACAACGCCTGCATCAGCGACTATCTGTCCTCGCTGGCCGAGCTGCACACCGATGGCACGGTGGCGCGCAAGCCGTTTCCGGATCAGTTCAACGCCAGTTTCGACAAGGTCGAGGACCTGCGCTACGGAGAAAACCCGCACCAGTCGGCAGCGTTCTACCGTGAAGCCCAACCCAGCGCCGGCAGCCTGGCCACTTTTGAGCAGTTGCAGGGCAAGGCCCTGTCCTACAACAACCTGGCCGATGCCGATGCCGCCTGGGAATGTGTACGCCAGTTCCAGGCTCCGGCCTGCGTCATCGTCAAACACGCCAACCCGTGTGGCGTCGCTGTTGCCACCGATGCCGGAACTGCTTACGACCGGGCCTTCGAAACCGACCCGACCAGCGCCTTTGGCGGCATCGTCGCCTTCAATGTCCGCCTCGACGAAGTCACCGTGCGCACCCTGCTGGAACGCCAGTTCGTGGAAGTGCTGATTGCCCCCGATTACGATGAGCAAGCCCTGGCCGCGGCCCGACGCAAGACCAATGTGCGGGTTCTGCGCATCCCGCTGGGTGCAGGTGACACGGCCTTTGACTACAAGCGCATTGGCGGCGGCTTGCTGGTGCAATCGCGCGATACGCAGGTGGTTCAGCGCGAAGAACTCACCGTGGTAAGCCAGGTCAGCCCATCCGAGCACCAGTTCGATGACCTGCTGTTTGCCTGGAAGGTCGCCAAGTTCGTCAAATCCAATGCCATTGTCTACGCCCGCAACCAGGCCACGGTGGGCGTGGGGGCCGGTCAGATGAGCCGGGTCTATTCGGCCCGGATCGCCGGTATCAAGGCGGCTGATGCGGGTCTTGCAGTACCTGGTGCGGTCATGGCCTCCGATGCCTTTTTCCCCTTCCGCGATGGCATCGATGCCGCCGCCGAGGCCGGCATCAGCGCCGTGATCCAACCCGGAGGCTCGATCCGCGACAAGGAAGTGATCGCCGCCGCCGATGAACACGGCATCGCCATGGTCTTTACCGGCGTGCGCCACTTCCGCCACTGACCCAGGACTTTCCATGCCCAACGATCTCAATGCCCGCTACGGCCTCAACCCCGCCCACAGCGAGGTGGTCGAAGCCTGCCAGACCATCGCTCCCTGTACTGCTCTGGACATGGGCTGCGGCAGTGGCCGCAATGCCGTGTATCTGAGCCAGCTGGGCTTCAAGGTCATGGCCGTGGATGCCAATCCGAACGCCTTGGCCGCCCTGCAAAGCATCGTTGATGACGCTGGCCTGGATACGATTGAAGTGCGTCAGTACGACCTCAACCAGGCCAGTCTGGATCAGGATTACGGCTTTATCGCGTGCACGGTGACCCTGATGTTCCTGTCACCCGAGCGCGTACCGGCGGTGATCGCCGACATGCAGGCCCATACCCTGCCGGGCGGCTACAACTTGATCGTGTGCGCCATGGACACCGCAGCCACGCCCTGCCCCATGGGTTTTCCCTTCACCTTTGACGAAGGCGAACTGAAAGACGCCTACGCGGGTTGGGAACTGCTCAAGTACAACGAGAATATCGGCACCATGCACAATGGCGCCCGCCTGCAATTCGCCACGATGCTGGCACGCAAGCCGGTCTGATGTCCTGGCTTCCGGATGCGCCCATCCGCTTCCGGCCAGTCAGCGTCGACCCCCGCGCAGGATCGATATCAGCACCCAGATGCCGCCGATGGCGGCACCGATAAAGCCCAGAACGCCGAAAATCGACACGCTGGAAAACGAGATCGACCCCTGGATGTTCATCACGATGGCCGAGCCCACGATCAGGGCCGAGGTGACCAGACCCACGGTCAGGCGGCTGACGGCGCGATCGAGTTGATCGCCAAAGGCCTTGAGCGAGGTCACCTCCACATCCACATGCAGCTTGCCGCGCCGAACCAGGCGCAGGATCCGGCGCAAGTCCTCCGGCAGACCGGCCAGCAAGCCCAGCGCCCCTGAAAACGCATGCCAACCGCGCTGCGCCAGGGCGGACGGGGAATACTGTTCGGCCAGAGCACGGCGCAGATAGGGCTCGGCCACCGCAGCCATGTCGAAATCCGGATCCAGCTCGCGGGCCATGCCCTCCAGGGTGACGAAAGCCTTGAGCATCAGGGCCAGATCCGGAGGCAGGGTCAGACCGTTGTTGCGCAACACCGCGATCATGTCGGTGAGCATGCGACCAAAGCCCAGGTGCTTGAGCGGCACGCCGCGGTAGGTATCGACAAAGGCATCGATATCGGTCAGCAACTGGGTGTCGTCGATATCGGCATCACCGCTCCAATCCAGCAAGACCTCGGATACCGCTTCCACGCGCTGCGTCGCCAGCCCGTGCAACAGGCGCGCGATCTGCAGGCGGCGCTCCCAGCTGAGCCGACCAACCATGCCGAAATCGATCAGGGCAATGCGATTGTCCGCCAGGAAGAAGACATTGCCCGGGTGCGGATCGGCATGGAAAAAACCGTCTTCCAGAACCATCTTGAGGATCGCCGCCGCGCCCCGGCGGGCCAGTTCACGGCGATCCAGACCAGCGGCATCCAGTTGTCCCATCTGGCCGCCCGGAATGCCGGTGATGCGATCCTGCACGTTCAAGCGCTCGCTCACGTAATCCCAGTGCACGCGCGGCACGACGATCTCGGACACGTCGGCAAAATTGTCGGCAATGCGTTCGGCACTGCGGCACTCGGCGGCAAAATCCAGCTCGCGCCGCAGCGAGCCGGAGAACTGCCGCACCACATCGCGTGGGCGATAGCGCCGCCAGTCCGGCACGTCGTTTTCAATCGTCTCGGCCAGACGCGCCAACAGGCGCAGGTCGGCCTCGACGGTGGCCTCGATGTCGGGTCGCCGCACCTTCAAGACCACCGGCGTGCCATCGTCCAGCTCGGCCATGTAGGCCTGGCCCAGGGACGCCGCCGCCAGGGGCTTTTCCTGCAGATGGCGGAATACTTCGTGCGCCGGGCGGCCCAGGTCCTCTTCAAGCTGGCGGGCGATGTCCGCGAAGGGCACCGCCGGCACGGCATTTTGCAGACGGCTGAATTCGCTGATCCATTCCGGACCGAACAGGTCCACGCGCGTGGCCAGGATCTGCCCGAGTTTGACGAAGGTCGGACCCAGGTCTTCCAGAGCGCGGCGCACCCGCTGTGGCGGCGACAGCGCCAACAATTCATCGCTCACGCCCTGCCAGGGCAATATCCGCCCGGCACGCTCCAGCACACCGGCCAGACCGATACGCTGGACCGCATCACCAAAGCCATAGCGGATCAACACGGCCGCGATTTCCTGAATCCGGCCCAGATCGCGCACCGCACCCAGCGCTTCCAGCAGCATCATCGGTCCTCGTCTCGGGGTTTTGCGAGCTTACCGTGAATATCCCGGTCGTGGCTCATCGCTCACCCTGCTGCAATTGCCGGTATTGACGCGGGGTGAAGCCGGTGATCTGGCGAAACTGGCGGGAAAATGCGCTCTGGTCGGAAAACCCGCATTGCTGGGCGATATCGGCAATCGCGCCCGTGCCCGCGCTCAACATCCGGGTGGCCTGGTCGATGCGGGTCTTGATCAGGTATTGCCCGGCCGAAAGCTGGAAAATCTTTTTCATGCGCCGGTCAAACTGGGCCTGTGACAGCCCGGCACGACAGGCCAGATCCTGCATGCGCAAGGGTTCGTTGGCGTGCTCGAGCAGATGATCGATGGCATCGGCAAAAGCAGCATCGATAAAGCCGGCCCGGCTGGGTTCCGCCAGATCCCTGGAAATACAGGCCAGGCCGATGATCTCACCCTTGGCATTGCGCAAGGGTTCCTTGGTCGTCAGGCACCAGCCGCTGCTGCCGTCGCGATAAACCGTCAGATCGAGGTTGTCGATAATCGGTTTGCCGGTGCGGAACAGGCGCGCATCCTGGCGGGCATAGCGTTCGGCCATGGGCGCGGGGAACAGGTCGAAGGCGGTTTTGCCGATGGCCTCGTTGCGATGGCGCAGGCCGCAGCGCAAGGCCGCCGTCTCGCCAATGGACACATAGCGTCCCTGGCGATCCTTGATGGAAAACACGATCTCGGGTACGTGGTCGAACAGGCGTTCGACATAGCCGTGCGAGTCCACCTGGGCCAGAAAAGCCGCGCGCCAGGGCTGGATATCTTCGATCTGGCGATCGCTTTGGACCATTTGCGTACATCCCGAAGGGGGTGGATTTTGACGGGAAACCGGCAGACGCCTTCACGCGCTGCCGGTATCCTGTGCCCACGGACAGGTTACCATTCAAGCCTTGGCCCGCCTGCGGTTTGTTCCCAGGCATCCGGCTTTCAGGTGCAGGGTTCATCACCATGTCCGAGATGGACCTGAGTACGCCATCCCGCTTCCTTGGATACATCCAGATGAAAATCCTCGTCATTGGTTCCGGCGGCCGTGAACACGCCCTGGCCTGGAAACTGGCCCAGTCGCGTCGGATCAGCGAAGTTCTGGTCGCGCCCGGCAATGCCGGCACCGCGCATGAGTCACGCTGCCGCAACGTCGATATCCGCGTGGATGATCTTCAGGGCCTGCTGGCCCTGGCCCAGGATGAAGGCGTCGAATTGACCGTAGTCGGGCCGGAAGTGCCGCTGGTCGCCGGTGTGGTCGATCTGTTCCGGGACGCCGGCCTGCGCATCTTCGGCCCGAATGCCGCTGCGGCACGCCTGGAGGGCAGCAAATCCTTTGCCAAGGATTTTCTCCGCCGGCACCGTATTCCCACGGCGTTTTATGAAGTCCATGCCAACCTCGATGTAGCCTTGGCCCATGTACGCGAACGCGGCGCGCCCATCGTGATCAAGGCCGATGGCCTGGCTGCCGGCAAGGGTGTCGTGGTGGCCATGACCGTGGCCGAAGCCGAAGCCGCCCTGCGCGACATGCTGCCCGCCGAACCTTCGGCGGATGGGCACACGCATGTGGTCATCGAGGAATATCTCACCGGCGAGGAAGCCAGCTTCATCTGCATGGTCGATGGCCGTACCGCCCTGCCACTGGCCACCAGCCAGGATCACAAACGCGTAGGCGATGGTGATACCGGCCCCAATACCGGCGGCATGGGCGCCTATTCACCGGCGCCCGTGGTCACCCCCGAAATACACAACCGCATCATGCGCGAGGTCATTGAGCCGACCGTGGCGGGCATGGCCGCCGATGGCGTGCCCTTTACCGGGTTCCTGTATGCCGGACTGATGATCGACGCCGAAGGCGCACCCAAGGTGATCGAATTCAATGCCCGTTTCGGCGATCCGGAAGCCCAGCCGATCCTGATGCGCCTGATGACCGATCTGGTGGAATTGGTCGAAGCCGGCATCGAAGGCCGGCTTGATGAAGCTGAAATCATGTGGGACCCACGCCCGGCCGTCGGTGTGGTGATGGCTTCCCGGCCTTATCCGCAAGCGCCGGCTACGGGTGAAACGATCATCGGCCTGGACCACGTCCCGCACGACATCAAGGTCTTTCACGCCGGCACCGCGCTGGATGAGACAGACACCACGGTCACGGCCGGTGGCCGGGTGCTGTGCGTCACCGCCCTGGGCGACAGCATCGCCACCGCCCAGCAACACGCCTACACCGGGGTCGAAGCCATCGGCTGGCCCAGTGAATTTCATCGCCACGACATTGGCTGGCGCGCCCTGACCCACGCTTCCTGAAGGCCCGGCCAAAACGGCAGATCATGCCGCTCCAGCCAAGCTGTCACGAGAACGCCGACCGACTTGCCGGCATCGTCAGCTTCGCGTGCCGAACCCGACATCCATGAACCGGACTTGACTCAAGTCGGGCCATATCGACACGCAATCGCGATCGATTGTGCAAATCCATCCGCGATCACAGCGAAATTCGGCAAGATCGCATCCCCGCTCGAGTGAGAAGCTGGCAGTGCGTCCGCAACACGGGGCCGGACGGATGACCGTTCGACTGGCGCACCATCTCTTGTCGCTCACTGGGGACCACCATGAATATCCAACACGGCCTGCTGCAAGCCCTCCTGGGTTTTGCCCTGTGCCTGTGCACGCTTTCGATCAGCCCGCTCGCAATGGCTGACAGCATCGGCGCCACGCCAGTTTCACCACCTCAATACCTGCTCAACCAGGTCCCGCCCGAGACATCACGAAGGGCCCGAAGACCCGCCGATACACCTCGTCCACCCCTGTTTTCCAGCCGTGATCATCTGCGGGTGGATCGCAGCCAGGCGCGTCCTGTCCTCGCCGGCATCCTGGCCTGTGACACCTCGGTGTATGCGAACTCCAGCGGCCAAGCCCTGGTCAACGCCGTCAAGAACTCCCAGATGGACTGCCTCTGGGATCTGTATTCCATCAGCGGCGGGCAAGGCGCATCCATCTTCCCTGAAGCCAAGATGGTGACCATCGCCAGCGCCATGGGTTCGGATGCCATCTACTATCCGGGCAACAACAGCCAGCAGATGCTGCAACTGATCACCTTCCTGCGTGCTGGCTACTACGTGCAGTACTACAACCGCAATGAAATCGGCGACTATGGCACGCCCCTGGCCAATGCCATCGGCAGTGCCCTGATCAGTTTCCGCAACAACAGCCACTTCCTCGACGTCAACGAGGACCATGGCGAGATCCTCTCCGAGTTTGTCACCCTGATCGACAGCTCCGAGCAGAATGCCAACCACATCGACACCGTGCGCACCCTGCTCAACGCCTACAACCCCGTGACCTGGGGCAACACCTGGTACCCAGTCGTGGCGGTCAACAACGTCTACACCGTGCTGTTTCGCGGCCATCAGCTCACGAGTTTTCGCGACGCCGTGCAAAACCCGGCCAATGTCGGCCTGTTCGACGATCTTGTCAGCTTCGTCAACAACAACAAGAATGCCGATATCGGCACCGATCGCGAGTTCCTGTTGCGCAACGCCGGCTCCGAGCTGGCGCGGTTCCTCATGTCCGGCACGGGCGGCTACCCGGCGACCTTCCACCAGTACACCGTGCATCCCAGGGTGCTGGCGCTGCTGAATCAATTTTCCATGACCGGCTGGGGCTCGGGCATCTACATCCAGATGGCCGGGAACATCGAATACTACGACCACGCCCACTGCGCCGACTTCGGCCTGTGCAATTTCGCCAACGACCTGGAAGATCTGGTCTTGCCGGCCGCCAATGCCCGCACCTGCAGTCCGACTTTGCGGGTACGCAGTCAGGCTCTCACCGAAGCGCAGATGGACTGGGTGTGCGACACCATCGCGCAAGAGGAAGTCTTCTTCCACGACAAGATCGGCAGCAACCCCAACGATCCCGTCGCCAATGACTACAACACCCAGCTGGAGATGGTGATCTTCCATTCCAGCTCCGACTACGAAACCTATGCCGGCACTCTCTTCGGCATCGACACCAACAATGGCGGCATGTACCTGGAGGGCGATCCTTCGGCGGTGGGCAACCAGCCGCGTTTCATCGCCTATGAGGCCGAATGGGAGCGCCCGGCCTTCGACGTGTGGAACCTCACCCACGAGTATGTTCACTACCTCGACGGGCGCTTCATCTGGTACGGCCCCTTCTCCAGCTACCCGATGACCGCACCCTATTCGGGCGTATGGTTCTTCGAGGGCTTCGGCGAGTACATGTCCTACACCTTCCGCAACCTGCGCTACGACTCGGCGGTGGCGGAAGCGGCCAACCCGGACAAGTTCACCCTGGCGCAGGTCTTCGACACGGTCTACACCACCGACTACGCCCGCACCTACCAGTGGGGCTACATGGCGGTGCGCTTCATGTTCGAGCGCCATCTCGATGACGTCAACAACATGATCGCCGTCACCCGTCTCGGCCAGTACGACAGCGGCTACCGCACCTGGCTGGATTCCATCCGCAACAGCTACAACACCGAGTTCCGCGAGTGGGTGGTGTGCTTCCGCGCGGGCAACGGTGACACCTCTTCCTGCGGCGGTGGCACCACGCCGACCAATCCCAAGATCAGCGTTACCCCCGGCAATCTGAGCGCCAATGTGGCCCAGGGGGCCAGCGCCAGCCGCACGCTGACCATCGCCAACACCGGCGGTGGTAGCCTGAGCTGGTCGGTGGTGGAAGAAATCGGCGGGCGCGAACCAGCGAACGACGACCCAGCCCAGCGACTGTCCGTTCGCAGCGGGAAGAAGAATGCACCATTCCGGCACAAGGCGGCTACGGTCCCGGCAGCCGCGTCCGTCCAGGACGGCGGCTTCGAGGCTGGCTGGCCGAACCCGTACTGGAATGACTTCTCGGACGCCTTCGGCTCCGTGCTGTGCACCTATGATGACTGCGGCCTGGGCGGCGGCACCGGGCCGCGCAGCGGATATTGGTGGGTCTGGTTCGGCGGCATCGACCAGCCGGAGACCGGCTATGCACGCCAGAACGTGACCATCCCCGCCGGCACCAGCTCGCTCAGCTTCTGGCTGGAAGTTCCCCTGAGCAGCGGCGACTCGGGCGACTACATGACCCTGTCCATCGACGGCAACGAGCTGTTCCGGGTCACCGGGAGCACCGCCAGCGCCTACGCGTCCTACCAGCAGATGACGGTGGACGTGTCGAGCTTTGCCGATGGCGACATCCATACCCTGAGCTTTGATTCCTCCGTCAACGGTTCGGATATCACCAACTTCTTCATCGACGATGTGGCCTTCGGGACCGGCAGCGGCGGTGGCGACGACAACTGCGTGGCCGACAACCTGCCCTGGCTGAGTGTGAGCCCGTCCAGCGGCACGACCGCCGGCGGCGCCACCTCCAATGTGACCGTGTCCTTCAACACGACCGGACTGTTGCAAGGCACCTACAGCGGCCAGCTCTGTGTGGCCTCGAATGATTCGACCCAGCCGCGCGTGCGCGTACCGGTCTCGCTGACGGTATCCGAAGACGGAGGTGGCGAGGAGCCGCCGATTGAAGACGGGCGTATCTGCCGCAGTCTCAACCATGCGCTCGCCACCAGCTACAACGGCACCCAGATCAACTGGGAAACCGGAGCCGTGAGCAATGACCAGGATCCACTGTCTGGTACGCACTTCAATCCCTACAACGAGGACCCTTACGGGGCGGGCAAGCTGATGTTCGCGTTCCCCAATTCGGGGGCGAACTCGGGCGTGGTCAATGCGGCTGGTAACGACTATCTCGTGCTGGCCTCAGGCGCCGTGATCGGCCCCGATGCGAACTTCTCCTTCGGCCTGTACGAGACACCCACCTGGCGCGCCGGTGCGGACGGCTATCTAGGCTTTCGCTTCGCCTGCACCACCGCCTCGCAGTGTTACGGCTATGCGCGCCTGACCACCACCGGCCCGAACGGTTTCCCCGGAACGCTGGGCGACTACTGCTACCAACCCTCGGGCGAGGCCATCACCATTGGTACGCCGGCGCCTACGACCTTCACCGTGACACCAAGCGTGGGCACGCCCTCGGGCACGATTTCCCCGAGCAGCCCGCAATCGGTTGTCGCCGGAGCCACCCCCAGCTTCACCCTGAACCCGGCAAGCGGATTCGAGATCGACCGCGTCGACGGCACCTGCGGCGGATTGCTCAACGGCGCCAGCTTCACCACCACCCCGGTGAGCGCGAACTGCACAGTCGTGGCGCACTTCAAGGCCGCGAGCGGCCCGATCACGTTCACCGTGACGCCCAGCGTCGGCAGCGGCAACGGCAGCATTTCGCCCAGCACCCCGCAGAGTGTGGTGAGCGGTACGTCCACCAGCTTCACCCTGGCTCCGGCCAGTGGCCATGAGATCGATAGCGTCAGCGGAAGCTGCGGCGGTTCGCTCAGCGGCACCACCTTCTTCACCAACGCGGTGAGTGCTGACTGCACGGTGATCGCCAACTTCCGCGCGGTCGAGTCTGGCAGCAACGGCATCATCGTCTCCGGGCTTCTGGCCCACGAGATCATGACGAGTGCGACCGGCACCTCGATCAACATCGTCACCAGTGCGTTGAATAATAACGGTCCGCTGACCGGAAACTGGGACTTCAACTTCCGCAACGTGGGTGGTCTCACCGCCGGCTGGGTGATGGCGCACAACCCGATGTACCTGAGCGATGGCGCCGGGCGCGCGATGGTGCTGCAGTCCGGCGATACCGTCGGCCCTGCGCATCCGCGCTGGGAAGCCGAACCCTCACTGGAACTCTGGCGATCCGGGGTCGAGGGCTACCTGGGCGTGACCTTTGACTGCAACGGTCGGCTGACCTGGCCGGTAGCCTCTCCGGGTCGCTGCTATGGCTATATCCATTTCATCAGCGGGCCCAATGCGGGCTTCCCGGCGATGATTCTGGACACGGCCTTCGACGGCGACGGCAATCCGATCATGATCCCGGACCTGGAAATCTTCCACGACGGGTTCGAGTGAGGCCTGACCGGAACCCCAGAAAAAACGCCGAGGTCAACTCGGCGTTTTTTCTGACATCAAATCCCGGTTGGTCAAGCCACCGGCACCACTCGCAAAATCATGGCCTCGGCAGCAACCACCCGGACATTGCTGCCCTCAGGCAGTTCCGGGCCTTCAACTACCCAGTAGGCGTCATCCAGATACACCTGGCCGCGACCGTTGGTGATGGCCTGGGTCAGGGGCACGATGCGGCCGATGAACTGGGCCGAACGGCGATTGAGCAGGGGCGCATCGCTGCGCTGGGTGCGTTGGCTGCGCACCTTCCAACCCACGCCCACCGAAATCATGGCCAGAATGGCGAACAGGATGGCTTGTGCCGTCAGACTCAGATTCGGCAGCACCAGGCTGATCGAGGCCATGGCGCCAGCGGCAAACCCCAGCCACAGCAGGAAGGCACCGGGCACGATGGCCTCGGCGGCGAACAGGGCCAGGGACAAACCGGCCCAGAACCAGGGAGAAGAGACCCAATCCATCCTGCACCTCAGCTCGCGCTCGGCGGTTGGGGCTTGGGCGGCTGGGGCCGCTGCACCACCGCTGGATCGGCAGTGAACACGGCCCGTTGCGATGGCTTGGGCGTTGCCGGCGGACGTGGGGGCGCATCCGGACCCACGGCCCGGGTCAGTTCCACGATACCCGCCAGCGAACCCAGGACGCCGGTGGTTTCCATCGGCAACAACAAGGTCTTCTGGTTGGGCGAATGGGCAAAGTCCTTGAGTGCTTCCACGTATTTTTGCGCCACGAAGTAATTGATCGCCTGCAGATCACCCTGGGCAATGGCTTCGGACACCATCGTGGTGGCCTTGGCTTCGGCTTCGGCCAGGCGTTCACGGGCTTCGGCATCGCGGAAAGCGGCTTCGCGGCGGCCTTCGGCATCCAGCACGACCGATTGCTTCTCACCCTCGGCCTTGAGGATGGCGGCGGCCCGATAGCCCTCGGCATCGAGGATGTTGGCGCGCTTTTCGCGCTCGGCCTTCATCTGCCGGGCCATGGCATCGATCAGGTCGCGCGGAGGCTGGATATCCTTGATCTCGATGCGGTTGACCTTCACGCCCCAGGGATGGGTGGCCTGGTCCACCACCATCAGCAAGCGGGTGTTGATTTCATCGCGCTTGGACAGGGATTCGTCCAAGTCCATCGAACCCAGCACGGTACGGATATTGGTCATCACCAGGTTGAGGATGGCCACTTCCAGCTCGGCCACCTCGTAGGCGCCCTTGGCCGCGTCCAGCACCTGGAAGAACACCACGCCATCGACCCGCACTACGGCGTTGTCCTTGGTGATGACATCCTGGCTGGGCACATCCAGCACCTGCTCCATCATGTTCATCTTGCGCCCGATGGCATCGACCCAAGGCACGATAAAGCCCAGTCCCGGGGTCAGCGAATGGGTAAAGCGACCAAAGCGTTCGACCGTATATTCGTAACCCTGGGGCACGGATTTGACACCGCGAAAAATGGTGATGACGACAAAGGCAAGCAGGACCCAGATAAAAAACATGAGGCGATCTCCGCAACAGGATGCACCATGATAGACGAGCGCACCCGGACGTTGTGACCGGCTTGGGTAACGATCGCAAATACCGGCAAGTGCCGGCGTTTTCCTGGACAAACTGAACACGTCGTCACCCCAGCAAAGAGCCTGCCCTCGAAAGGCTCTTGGTCGGGAGCTGGGGTCCATATTGTTGCTTTGAATGGATTCCAGCCTGCTCTGGAACGATGGCAGGGGCTTATTCAGATCTTCCCTGGCGGCGTTTCACGCACACCGGGAAAGAACCCTGTCGAAACAGGGTTCAATGAAGTCGACGGTGAATGCGGCTCAAGGTTCAGTCGTCCTCGAAATCGTCGGAGAAAATCGTCACGTCGATCCGGACATCGAAGAACGCCACATAGCCATCGTGATCAGAACTGCCGATGGCTGCGTGCGCACCATCCGGCCCGGTGCCATTGGCATGGCCGTCAAACGAGGCATCGACGTTGGCCCGACCAAACTGCACCTCCACCAGACGCGGATATATCGCTTCGGTGAGCAGCAAGTGGTCGATGACCTGATTGGCCGCGACCTCGCGCCCGTTGTCACCCCAACTGGAAGCGGTATGGCCGAAGATAGCGCCGAAACGCTCGGTGAAGGTATAGGAATACACCTCGTTCGGATCGATCGCCGGCTGCACCCTGGCGTAGATGGTCAGGGGTGGATCGACCACCTGCTGGGTGACACCAGCGACTTCCGGAAGATTGCAGCTAGTTACGCCGTTGGCGGGCGAACACTCGTTCTCCGAGTTCTTGTAGTCGCCGGCAATCAGTCCCACCGGATCGGTGAAGCCATCGCTGAACTGGTAGGCGTTGTAGTCACCGATCACGATCAGGGGGCGGTTCGCATTGACGGAATCGGTCTGGTAATCTTGGATCTCCTCGGCGATGGCCTTGGCCTGGAGGAAGCGTTTTGCGTACACGCGGTGGTTGGCGCCGAAGCTGCGGTTGTGCACGTTCAGCACGGCAAAGCTGAAAGGCGCACTGCCGGCAGTAGCCGCGAATTGGGCACGCAGCAACAGTGGCGGGCGATCGTGCAGCGTGACTTGTCCACTCGAAGGATCGTTCCAGATCTGGTCACCCCGCAACTGGGTCACCTGCGGGTTATCGATGGTATCGGTACGCACCAGATAACCCACGTCGATACCGCCGGGGTCGTTGCCCTCGATCAGGAAAGCCTGATACTGCGGGCCGCCGTCGGACACGATGCGTGCGGCCAGATCCTCCAGTACGGCGAGTTTTTCGACCTCCTGCAGGCCCAGCACATCCGGGGCCTTGAGCACATCGAGGATATACGCGCTGGTCTTCGCCAACCGCAGGTCATAAACGGCTTGGCCACCACTCTCGATGCCATCGTCGCATTCGTACTGGACCGGGCTGCCGGGCAGATCCTGATCCTTGATGGTGTCGCACAGCCGCCAGGTGTTGAACGAGCCAACGCGCAGCTCGGTGGGGGCATGATCGCGCACCGGGCGCGGCAGCACGTTGTCTTCTTCGACCAGAGCAAAGCGCGGCGTGCCTGCAGGCCATTCATCGCCAGCCGGCCAGAACTGGTAGTCGCCAAAGTCGTAGGAAATGATGCCCACGCCGGAGAAACGGACACCGCCAACGATATCGAGGCTGTCACTCACGGCGCCGAACTTGCCCGGCTTCATCTCCAGGAACTCCGGATTGCCATCCCAGGTGCCGGCATCGGTCGCACCCGCCACCGGCGCGGCCGGGAACTTGACGCCCTGTTCGCGATACGCCCGCCGGCCATAGGGACCGATAGCCAGATCACCGAACCGATCCCTGCCAGTGGTGGTGATGCCTTCGGGAATCGACACCAGCATGCCTTCGAAACACTCGAAGTTGGTGTGCTGGTTGTTGGTGCCGCCTGGCCCGCTGTCCGGGCAACTGAGGTTGTAAGGATCTGCCGAGGGAATGCCGGTGCTGTCACCGAACACCACAGGTGGTGGCAGATCAACGCCGCTGGCCAGCACCACGATGCTGTTGCTGGCGTTGCGCGTGGTGGTGACTTCCACTTCGGTAAGGCCAAAATATTCCTTGACCCCGCCGGTCACCTGCACCAGATCCCCCACGGCAATGTCCACACCAGCGTCGCTGCGCGGCGCCGTCGAGCTGAAGGTATAGACCCACACACCATCGGACGTGGCTGGATCGTTATCCGAATCTTGCGGCCGCGACTGCATGGCAAATCCGTCCGGCCCCACCACGATCACCACGGCCGGGGCGATGTCGATGGTCGTCTTGACGGTGTTTTCGGTCAGGGTGCAGGCAACGCTGATCAGCGGCGAACAGGCGCCGCTACCTTGCACCTGCCAGACCTGGTAACGGTCGTCGTTCTGGATGGTGCCGGTCGCCGTGGCCGTACCCGCGATCGCACCCGAGATATTGCTTGCCGTGACAGTGAAAGTTTCATCCGGCTCGGCGAGCGCGTCGCCCTTGATGATGACGCTGAAATCGTAGGTGCTTGCACCTTCGGCAATCGTGGCCCCGACAATAGCCGTATGGACATAATCCTCGCCCGGCGTAGCCGTGCCGGGAGTCGTGACGATATCAAACGTCACCCCGCCAACCGGCGCCGGATCGGAAAGCGACACGGTGAAGATCATTGGATTGTCGGTATTACCCTCCGGCTGCGCTACGTCGGCAATGTCCAGCATCGGCACATCGGCCGCGGTGGTGAACGAAAAGACTGATGCCGCGCGCGATAAATCGGCCGCTCTGAGCTTGATAAATGCGCGTTGAGG
>CAYRJS010000027.1:0-17330 GCA_964424535.1 uncultured Aquimonas sp. | reverse complement strand
CCGATGATGGACTGGACCGATCGTCATTGCCGGGTGTTTCACCGGGTGCTGGCGCCTACGGCAAGGCTGTATACCGAGATGGTGCACGCCCAGGCGGTGATCCACGGCGATCGGGAGCGATTGCTGGGGTTTGCTACGGTCGAGCAACCGCTGGCCTTGCAATTGGGTGGCAGTGATCCGGTCACGCTGGCACAAGCTGCACGAATCGGTGAAGACTGGGGTTACGCCGAGGTCAATCTCAATTGCGGGTGTCCGTCCGATCGGGTTCAAGCCGGACGCTTTGGGGCGTGCCTGATGCGGGAGCCGGCCTTGGTGGCCGCTTGCGTGGCGGCGATGCGGGCGGCTGTGACGGTGCCAGTCACGGTCAAGTGTCGGCTGGGCGTGGACGAACAGGAAGATTACGAAACCCTGATCGATTTCGCCGATACCGTGGCTCAGGCTGGCTGTGACACGTTCATCGTGCACGCCCGCAAGGCCTGGTTGAAGGGACTGAGTCCCAAGGAAAACCGCGAGATTCCGCCCTTGCGTTACGCGTTCGTACAGCGTCTCAAACAGGAACGCGCGCAGCTGCGCATCATCCTCAATGGCGGCTTGAAAACTCGGGATTCAGCTCTGACAGCACTGGATCACCTCGATGGTGTCATGCTGGGACGCACGGCCTATCACGAGCCCTATGTGCTGCATCAGCTCGATGCCGCCCTGAATGGCACTGCGGAAATTCCGCGCGCCGACTTGCTGCTGGCGTATTTGCCCTATGTCGAAGACCAATGCCGCCAGGGCGTGGCCTTCAAGCACATCAGTCGGCATCTGCTGGGCCTGTTCCATGGCCAACCCGGCGGGCGCCGCTTTCGTCAGATTCTCAGTCAGCAGGCCAGCTCGGCAAACGCCGGGCCGGATCTGCTTTTGCGTGCCCTTGAGGCCACCGATTCCCAACGTCAGGCCGCCTGATGCCCATCTTGCCCCCGATTACTGCGCCCACCTGCGCCCGTGCCGCCTTTCTGGTTGCACCCGAACAGTTTTCCCTGGCGGCCCAATCCGCCTCCGACAATGCCTATATGGATCTGGAGGTGCGCGTCGATGGCGAGCGCGCCTTGGCCCAGCACCGTGGCCTGCAGCGAGCCTTGTCCCGGCACCTGCCGACTCTGTGTTTTCCCGGCGATCCACAAACCCCTGACGCCATCTTTCCCAACAACGTGTTTGCGACCGCGCCGGGACGTTTGGTAATTGGCCATATGCGCCATCCGGTCCGGCAGAATGAAGCCCTGCGTCGCGATATCCGCGGCTTTTTCACCACGTTGCTGGGTTATCGCGAGATCGATTTGAGCTTGCAGGATGGTATCTGCGAGCTGACCGGCTCGGTGGTGATCGACCGGGGCCGGGGCATTGGCTATGCCGGTCTGTCCGAACGCTGTGACCAGGCTGGTCTGGATGCCTTTGCCGCAGCCCTCGGCCTGGCTCAACAGGTGCCCTACGCCCTGGCCGCCGACGAATACCACGGCAATGTGGTGATGAGCGTACTGGCCTCACGTGCCGTGGTGCTGGCTCCGGATGGCTTTGCCGATCCCAAGGCGGCTGAAGCCATCGCGGCCCGCTATGGCGATGGTGCCATCTTGCTGACGCGAGCAGAAAAGAACGCCTTTGCCGGCAACTGCATCGCCCTGACTCCCACGACCGTACATATGAGTGAGCGCGCCGCCGATGCCTTGTTGCCGGCTACGCGGGCCGCGATCGAGCGCCAGGGTTTTACCATCGCGTCCGTGCCCTTCGATGAAATCGAAAAAGCCGGGGGTTCGCTGCGTTGTTGCGTGGCCGAGATTTTCTGACGACGGCCAAGTTCATATCGGATTCACTGCCCGGGACGCAGACTGCCCGGCAAGCTGAAAACCCGTAAATACCTGCTGATCTTGATGAAAAACGACTGTCTCACCCTTTCTCCCCTGTTCGTCATCCTGGCCCTGTCCGCTGGCTTCAGCCTGAGTCCGCGCGCCGAGGCCGCCGATGACGACAACCTGCCGGCGGCAGTCAATCGGGTGGAGCGGGAGACCGGCGGACAAGTCCTTTCCGCTGAACGCCGCAACCAGAGCGGGCGCGAAATGAACCGGATCAAGGTCTACACCCCTGAAGGCCGGGTGCGGGTGATGTGGGACCAGCCCCGGGCCACGCCCACCCAGCCGACGGCACCCCAAGCCGACATGCGCCCACGCCAGATCACCCCACGCGAGACTGGTTCCCGCGAAGTCCGTCCGCGTCCGCCTCAACGCGATCGTCGCTGAAGAACCCGACCTGCGGCTGCGGTGATGTTTTTCCCGTGGGTTGACGGGTACACTGGCAGGGCATGTCGCGATTGCGACGGATCCCCTACAGCATAGAGAGGAAAATGGCATGCGCATCCTTCTGGTCGAAGACGAAGCCCCTTTGCGTGAAACCCTCGCTGCCCGCCTCAAGCGGGAAGGCTACGCCGTCGATGCCGCCAGTGATGGCGAAGAAGGCATCTACCTGGGCCGCGAGGTTCCGTTCGATGTCGGCATCATTGATCTGGGCCTGCCGAAAATGTCCGGCATGGAATTGATTCGTCTGCTGCGCAGCGAAGGCAAGAAATTCCCGGTCCTGATCCTGACTGCCCGTGCCGGTTGGCAGGACAAGGTCGAGGGCCTCAAGGCCGGAGCCGATGATTACCTGGTCAAGCCCTTTCACGTCGAGGAATTGCTGGCCCGGCTCAACGCCCTGTTGCGGCGCGCCGCTGGCTGGAGCAAACCCCGTCTGGAATGTGGTCCGGTCACCCTGGACCTGGCGGCCCAGACCGTCAGTGTGGATGAGGCCGTCGTTGATCTGACCAGCTACGAGTACAAGGTGCTGGAATACCTGATGCTGCATGCCGGTGAACTGGTATCCAAGGCTGACCTGACCGAACACATCTACCAGCAGGATTTCGACCGCGATTCCAATGTGCTGGAAGTGTTCATTGGCCGCCTGCGCAAGAAGCTCGACCCGGAAGGCACGCTCAAGCCGATCGAAACCGTGCGTGGGCGCGGCTATCGTTTCGCCATCCCACGCAGCGAGTAACACCGGCTTCTCGCCATGGCGGCGCGGGCGTATTCGCTCCAGGCCCGACAGTTGCTGGCGGCAGGTCTGGGCCTGATTGCCTTTCTCGGCCTGACTGGCTACGCCCTGGATCGGGCCTTTGCCGAAGCCGCCGGCAGCAGCATGCGCCAGCGCCTGCAAAACTACGCCTGGGCCTATCTGCGCAGCACCGAACTGACCCGCAACGGCGACATCATTGCCCCTGAAAGCCCGCCCGATGCCCGCCTGGCACGGGTCGGCAGCGGCCTGTATGCCGCCATCGTCACCCCCGATTCGCAATGGGAATCGGAATCGGCCATTGGTCGTGGCATCCCGCTCCAGGAATCGCTGCGTCCCGGCGAGGAACGCTACGAAGGACCCATCGATACGCCTTCCGGCCCGGTCTATCGCCAGAGCCTGGGCATGGCCTGGGAAGTCAGCGACATCCGTGATGTCAATGTCACCGTACACGTGGCCGAAAGCAGTGCCGCCCTGGACCGTCAAGTGGCAGCTTTCCGCCGTACCTTGTGGGGCTGGCTGGGTGCCGCAGGGCTGCTGTTGCTGGCCTTGCAAACCCTGGTGCTGCGCTGGAGCCTGTCGCCCCTGCGCCGACTGAGCACCGATATGGAAGACATCACCCAAGGCAAAAAACCCCGCCTGGATGGCCACTATCCACAGGAGCTGGGGCTTTTGACCGACGGCCTCAATGCCCTGATCGATGTGGGCCGTGACCAGATCGCGCGCACCCGCAATGTTCTGGGCGATCTGGCCCACAGTCTGAAAACCCCGCTGGCGGTGATCCGCAGCGAGCTGGATTCTGATCATGGTCAACAGGCGGTCTGCAATGCGATCGAGGAACAGGTGGCACGCATGAACCAGATCGTGGCCTACCAGCTCTCGCGCGCCCGGGCCACCGGCCACCAGACCTTCTCGGCGCCGGTGCCGATCGAACCCTGCGCCGAAGAAATCGTCCAGAGCCTGGAAAAAGTCTACGCCAGCAAGAACGTCCTGTGCGAGTTTGAAATCGACCCAGGCGCCTGTTTTCACGGTGAACGCGGCGACCTGATGGAACTGTTAGGCAATCTGCTGGAAAACGCCTTCAAGTGGACTTCCCACCGTGTACTGCTGACGGTGCGCTCGGTCACGGCAGCACCCACGCGCATGGCCGGACTTTTGATCACGGTGGAAGATGATGGTCCCGGCATTGCTGACGAGGACGTGGAGCGCCTGCTGCAGCGTGGCGTGCGTGGGGACGAGCGCGTGCAGGGCCACGGCATCGGCCTGGCCATCGTCCAGGATCTGGTGCGGGCCTATCGTGGGGAATTGCAGGTGGAACGATCCAACGAACTGGGCGGGGCCTGCTTCGCCGTACGTTTCACGCCCCTGCTGTAATCAATCGGCCAGCGCGCCGTGAACGCACTCACGCCATGCGCGTGCGGCTTACTTCATCATCCCTGGCAGGAACGAATGCCAGCGCAAGGTCGGCCGTGACAAGGCCGGCGCACTTGCGCCACTGGCGCTGGACGCATTCGGCTTGGGCGCTGGTGGTACCGCAATATCGGAATTGGCATCACCGGTTTCGACCCCATCGACCAGTTGTGCCGACGGACAACGCGAAGCGGCTTCCCCGCTGGCATCATGCACACGCTCCATTGCGGCATGTGCTTGGGTACCCAGCAGCAACAGGACGCTTGCGAACAACACGCGCACGTTCATGGCCATGGTCTCCGTTCATTGGGTTGGAAAGCCGCATGCTGGTCAAATGATGACCACAACGACAGGCTCTCTGATTGTAGCGTACTTTTCCCCATCATGGGCAAGCCCATGGCTCGGGTGCCGAAACCGGTGTTCACCGCTACCATCATCAACCCTGCTCCTTCAGTTTGTGCAATCCCGTCGATGAGTCCCGCCGTACCGGAAAAGCCCCCCGAACACACGCCCTTGATGCGCCAGTATTTCGCCGTCAAGGCTGAGCACCCAGACATTCTGGTGTTCTTCCGGATGGGCGATTTTTACGAGTTGTTTCATGACGATGCCCGCAAGGCGGCGCGTTTGCTGGACATCACCCTGACCCAACGTGGGCAATCCGGTGGCCAGGCCATTCCCATGGCGGGGGTGCCCGCCCACGCTTATGAAAGTTACCTGGCCCGGCTGGTGGCGCTGGGCGAATCGGTGGCCATCTGCGAGCAGATCGGGGATCCGGCGACGAGCAAGGGTTTGGTCGAGCGTCGGGTGGTGCGCATCGTCACCCCGGGCACGGTCACCGATGAAGCTTTGCTCCAGGAGCGCCGGGATACCTTGCTGCTGGCGGTGGCGCGTACGCGCGATGGCTATGGTCTGGCCTGGGTGGATCTGTCCAGTGGCCGGTTTCTGGTCAACGAGGTCGCCAGCGAGGAAGCGCTCAATGCCGAACTGGCGCGTCTGGAACCGGCCGAACTGCTGCTTCCCGATGATGAAGGTTGGCCGGCATGGCTGCTGAGCCGAACCGGGGTGCGACGGCGCGCGCCCTGGTTGTTCGAGGCCGATGCCTGTCGCCGGCAATTGCTGCGCTTTTTTCAGCTCAATGATCTGTCCGGCTTTGGTCTGGAAGACCATCCCCGTGCTATCGCCGCTGCCGGAGCCCTGCTCGGCTATGTCGAGGAAACCCAGAAGCAGCGCCTGCCGCACTTGACCGCCATCGTATTCGAGGCGGCTGACGAAGCCATCGCCATGAATGCCGCCACCCGTCGACATCTGGAACTGGATTCGCGTGTCGATGGCAATCTGCGCCATACCCTTTTGGGCGTGCTCGACAGCTCGATCACACCGATGGGCGGACGTCTGCTGCAGCGCTGGCTGCATCGTCCCTTGCGTCGTCAGTCCGTGCTGCGCGCCCGCCACCAGGCGGTCCAGACCTTGCTGGAAACCGGCACCTTCGAATCCCTGCGTGAAGCCTTTCGCACCCTGGGTGATCTGGAACGCATTCTGGCGCGGGTGGCCTTGCGCTCGGCCCGACCCCGGGATTTGTCCACCTTGCGTGATGGTCTGAACGCACTGCCGGATATCCGTGCACTTCTGGCCGGCTCCTTGTCGACTGGTTCGACTTCAGCCAACGATGCCGCGCTGCAAGGTTCCCCGCACCTGCATGCGCTGGCCACGGAATTGGGCGAGCACACCGCCACCGCGGCTTTGCTGACCCGTGCCATCCAGCCACAACCGCCGGTGCTGGTGCGCGATGGCGGGGTGATCGCCGATGGTTTTGATGCCGAGCTGGATGAGCTGCGCACCCTGTCCACGCGCGCCGACCAGTTCCTGCTTGATCTGGAGGCACGCGAACGCGAGGCCACCGGCATCCCCACCCTCAAGGTCGGTTACAACCGGGTGCACGGTTATTACCTGGAGATCAGCAAGGCGCAGTCCGACAAGGCCCCGGTGCACTACACCCGGCGCCAGACCCTGGCCAATGCCGAACGCTATATCACCGAGGAACTGAAGAACTTCGAGGACAAGGTCCTGGGTGCCCGCGAACGCGCCTTGGCGCGGGAAAAGCAGTTGTACGAAGACCTGCTCGAATCCCTCAACACGGAACTGGAACCCCTGCGCCAGTGCGCGGCCGCCCTGGCGGAACTGGATGTGCTGGCCGGCTTTGCCGAACGCGCCCTGGCCCTGGACTGGTGTTGCCCGCAACTGGTCGAAGCCCCGAGCATCGCCATCGAGCGCGGTCGCCATCCGGTGGTGGAGGCGGTGCGCGAAGAACCATTTGAGCCCAACGATCTGGTGCTGTCCCCGGATCGGCGCATGCTGGTCATCACCGGGCCGAACATGGGTGGCAAGAGCACCTATATGCGTCAGAACGCACTGATCGTGCTGTTGGCCCATATCGGCAGCTTCGTGCCGGCCACCAGCGCCGTGATCGGTCCCATCGATCGCATCCTGACCCGCATCGGAGCCGGGGATGATCTGGCCCGTGGGCAATCGACCTTCATGGTGGAGATGAGCGAAACCAGCTACATCCTGCACCACGCCACCGACCAGTCCCTGGTGTTGATGGATGAAATCGGGCGCGGCACCTCGACCTACGATGGCCTGGCCCTGGCCGAGGCCTGCGCCCGCCATCTGGCCTTCGTCAACCGTGCCTTCACCCTGTTTGCCACGCATTATTTCGAGCTGACGACCCTGGCCGATGCCAACCCGGACGGTTTTCCCGGCGGCATCGTCAATGTCCACCTGGACGCGGTCGAACACGGCGATGCTCTGGTCTTCATGCACGCGGTCATGGATGGCCCGGCCAACCGCAGTTTCGGCCTCCAGGTCGCAGCTCTGGCAGGCCTGCCCAAGCCCGTGCTGGAGCAGGCCCGGCGCGTGCTCGAACATCTGGAATCGGGCATGGCCACCAGCATCGATCGCTCCGACATGGCCGCAGCCTCGGCCCCGGAAGCCATGACCCAACTGGGCCTGTTCGCCCCGCCGATGCCTTCACCCATCGAGGAAACCCTGCGTGGCCTGGATCCGGATTCACTCAGCCCGCGCGAAGCCCTGGATCTGATCTACCGTCTGCGCCGCATGCTTTAGGCCAAGAGGGCCGCCAGGCGCAGGCCGGCAATGCGGTCGATCTGGCGCAGGGCCTCGGCGTATTCGGTAGCAGGTGTACTTTCCACTCGCTGGGCCAGATTGGCCAGGATGCTGCTGCGGGTGTGCCCGGCCACGGCCAGGATATAGGGAAAGCCGAATCTGTCCTGATAGGCGGCATTGAGCCGGCTCAGTTCGGCAAATTCCTGCGGGGAACAGCGATCCAGCCCGGCTCCTTGCTGCTCGCGACGGGAGGCCTCGGTCAGTTCTCCGGCAATGGCGAGCTTGCCGGCCAGTTGTGGATGAGCCCGGATCAGTTCCAGTTGTTGAGCCGGATCGGCCTGAGCCACGGCGGCGGCCATGGCGGCTGTCAGGGCATCCAGATCGGCAAAGGGTCGCTTGTCGACCACAGCCTCGGCGACCCAGGGCGAGTGCTCGTAGATACCCGCAAGGCTCGCCACGAAGTGCTCGCGGGAAGCTGCATTGAGTTCGGCCAGGCTCATCATGCCGGCTGCCAGGGATGGTGCTGGTGCCAGTGCCTGGCGATATCCACCCGCCGGCAGACCCAGACCCTGTCGTGGGCGGCGATATGGTCGAGGAAGCGCTGCAGCGCGATAAAGCGCCCGGGCCGGCCCAGCAAGCGCGCGTGCATGCCGATCGAGAGCATGCGCGGGTGCTGCGCACCTTCGGCATACAGCACATCGAAGCTGTCACGCAGGTAATCGAAAAACTGGGTGGCGGTATTGAAGCCCTGGGGCGTGGCAAAGCGCATGTCGTTGGCATCCAGGGTGTAAGGCACGACCAGATGCGGTCGCAGCTCGCCGCTGCCGATCTCGACCTGGGTCCAGAACGGCAATTCGTCCCCGTAGTAATCGGCGTCGTACAAAAACCCGCCGTGCTCGACCACCAACCGACGGGTATTGGGGCTGTCGCGCCCGGTATACCAACCCAGCGGCGTGCTGCCGGTCAGGCGGGTATGGATGGCCACGGCCTGTTCCATATGCCGGCGTTCCTCTTCGATCGGCATGTCCTGGTAATGGATCCAGCGCAGACCATGGGAGGCAATCTCGTGTCCCAGCTCCAGGCAGGCGGCGGTCAATTCCGGCACCCGCTGCATCGCCATGGCCACGCCGAACACGGTAAGAGGCAGTTGCCGACGCTCGAACTCGCGCAGAATGCGCCAGGCGCCAACGCGCGGACCGAACTCGTAGATCGACTCCATGCTCATGTGCCGGGCCGGATACGCGGCCGCGCCGATGATCTCGGACAGGAACTGCTCGCTGCCGGCATCCCCGTGCAGCACGCAGTTTTCCCCGCCTTCTTCCAGATTCATCACGAACTGGACTGCGATACGGGCCCCACCCGGCCAGCACGGGTCGGGGGGATTGCGGCCATAGCCGATCAGATCACGGGGGTAGGAAGCATTCATGCCAATATCCTGTGCATGGGTCTGTCAGGAATCAGGATCGATCCGGACGATGCCGGCAAGTCTATTCCACCGGCAAAGCCCGGACTTCATGCAACTGCCAAGGCGAAATCGCGCTGGCGTCATTGCCCCAACTGCCACGCACGTGATTCAGGACCGATAGCAACTGGGCATCGTCCAGGCGCTGGGTGAACGGAGGCATGGAATGGGGATAGGGATTGCCGGCCGTGCTCGGGGCGGCGGCGCCGATGAGCACGATGCGGATCAGATTCACCGGATCTTCGGCGGTGACCATGGGGTTGCCGGCCAGGGGCGGATAGACCCGTGCCCGACCCTGCCCCTGTTCGCCGTGGCAATCGGCGCAATGGTCCTGGTACATCCGGGCGCTGGCGGTATCCACCAGAGTGCGGGCGCGTGGCAGCGGATACGGGGCATGGCTGCCCGCCAGACGCACCGGTGGTAACGACAGCAGATACGTGGCCATGGCCTCGGCATCGGCCTGGCTCAAATACTGCGTGCTGGAATAAACGACTTCGGCCATCGGGCCAAAGGCACTGGCCTGCGGGGCGGTGCCGATGCGCAGGTAATCAGCCAGATCCGTCACCGACCACTGCGCCAGAGCTTCGCGATCCAGCGCCGGTGCCACCCAGCCCAGATTGGGGATGCGCCCACCGGCAAAACGCACCGGCGCCGGCAGGGAACCGAAAGCGCCCCGTCGCCCATGGCACATGGCGCAATGGCCCAGGCCTTCGACCAGATAGCGCCCACGCTGCCAGGCCGGATCGGCCGACGCTGCCGAGGGCAAGGATTCGGGATGATGGAACAGGGCACGCCAGCCCAGCATGGCTCCACGCCAGGCAGCCAGGGATTCCAGTTTCGCCGGCGGGGTCGGTGCATGCACCGCTGGCTGGCTGCGCAACCAGGCAAAAATGGCGTCCAGATCCTCCGCCTGCACGTGCTGGAAATGCTGGAACGGGAACACCGGATACAACAGGCCGGTGCGGCTGGCACCCTGCTGCATGGCATGGCGAAACTCTGCTGCTGACCAATCCCCGATACCGGTTTCCACATCCGGGGTCAAATTGGTCGAATACACCGTGCCCCAGGCCGTCTTGAAGCCCCGGCCACCCGCCAGAACCGGGCCACCACGCACGCTGTGGCAACCCATGCAATCACCAACACGAGCCAGATACTGACCGCGTTCCAATGTGGCTGTATCGGTGCTGATGGGTGTGCCATCGTCGCGGGGAATCTGGAATACGGCAAAGCCGCCCTGCGCGGCCACCAGAAAACCTCCAACCACCAGCACCAGGGTCAGCAATGGAAACCCGATGATCAGCGGCCACCAATGCCAAGGCAGGCCTCGCATTCTACTCATGGGTTTGTCACCTGTGCCGGATCCAATTGCAGTGCGCCGCCGCAGGTACGCGCCAGTTCCCAACTGCCTGCCGGGGCCGGATGGCTACCCTCTTCGGGTACCTGGCTGGAAATATAGGTTGCCAAAAGACGGATCTCGCCCGGCTCCAGACGCTTGACCACCGTGGCCATGCAATCGGGTTCCAGGGAATGGCGTGCTCCGGTCAACCAGCCGCCCAACTGGGCGATGAGGTAATCGACCGGCAGACCGGCCAGGGCCGGAACACCCGGTTCAATACCGGTCAGGGCCGGGCCATGGCAAGCACTGCAGGCCGGCAGGTCACGCTTCGGATCGCCCGTGTCCACGAGCGTTTGCGCCCGCAGCAGGCGCTCGCCGGTCAACGGCTCGGGAGCAGCATGGCGAGGCGTCACCACCGGCTGCTGGGCAAAATGCTGCGCGATCCGGGCCAGCCAGGCATCGTCCCAGTTGTGCATCAGATACACCATTTGCGGATAGTGACGGCGACCATCACGAAATCCCTGCATCTGCGCAAACAGATAGCCGGCCGGTTTGCCCGCCAGATGCGGGTAGTACTCGCTGCCGACCATGCCTTCACCGTGCTCGCCATGGCAGGCCGTGCAGGCAGCCAGGCGTTCCTGCATGCCGTGTGCATCCGGCAATGGGGCGGCCATGACCAGGCCATGAACGAGCCACGACAGAATCAGCAGCGATATCCGTTTCATGTTTGACGACCTGCCACCATAACGATCACTCCTCACCTGTCCTGCTGCTGTCCTGACCCTTGACTTCCGGCACTGCGCCACGACATCGAAGCGGCCTAGACTGGTAAAATCAGCGGTTCGTCCACGGTTCTTCCGCACAAGGTAATCCCATGTCACTCGATTTCGAACAGGCCCGTTCCTTGATGGTGCACCAACAGGTACGCCCCTGGGAAGTGCTCGATCCGCGCGTACTTGAGGTGCTGGGCACCGTGCAACGCGAAGATTTCGTGCCGCCGCGCCATCGCCGCATGGCCTTTGCCGACATGGCTTTGCCACTGGAACATGGCCAGGCCATGATGAAACCCGTGGTCGAAGGCCGCGTGCTGCAGGCCCTGGAACTGGCGCCGATGGACGAGGTGCTGGAAATAGGCACCGGCAGCGGTTTCCTCTCGGTCTGCCTGGCGCAGTTGGCGCGCGACGTGGTCAGCATCGACATCCACGCCGATTTCATCGAACGCACCCACCAGCGCAGTCAGGCCCTGGGCATCAACAACCTGCGTCTGGAATGTGCCGACGCCATGCAATACCGCCCCGAACGCCAGTTCGATGCGATCGCGGTGACCGGCGCCGTGGCCTCGGTGCCGGCGCACTTCACCACCTGGCTCAAGCCCAACGGACGCCTGTTCGTGGTGCGCGGCCAGGCACCAGCGCAAACGGCGGTGCTGTTGCGCGCCGATGGCGAAGGCCGGATCCATGAAGAAGGCCTGTTTGAAACCCAACTGGATTACCTCGTCGGTGCCGAGCCGGTGCCGCATTTCGTTCTGTGACCCCAATCCATTGCCCTGGAGTCCCTGCATGTTCCTGCCCCGAATTTCCCTTTTGAGCCTGGCTCTGGTGCTGGCCGGCGGCAGCCAGGCCGTACTGGCTTCCGATCTGATGCAGGCCTACACCCTGGCTCGCGACAACGATCCGCAGCTGGCGATGGCCGGCACCAGCCGTGAAGCGGCGCAATTGCGCGTCACCCAGGCCCGTTCCAGCCTGTTGCCCAACCTCAGCGGCTCGGCCAGCTATGCCCGCAGCGGCTCGGAGAGCGCCGGCGAGCGGGTGCTGTCGGTGGATCCGCCCATCGTTTCGACCACCACCACCCAAGCCCACTCCAGCAGCCGCAACTACGCCCTGCAACTGAGCCAGACCCTTTACAACCACGCCAACTACACCCAGTTGCGCTCGGCCCGCAAGCGCGACGAAGTCGGCCAGGCCCAGTACGACGCGGAAAACGACAACCTCATGGTGCGTGTGGCCGAGGCTTACTTCAACACCTTGACCGCGATCGACGCCCTGGTCTTTGCCCGCGCCGAGGAACGCGCCGTCAAACGCCAGCTCGACCAGGCCGAACAGCGTTTCGACGTAGGTCTGACCGCCATCACCGATGTGCACGAAGCCCGCGCCCGTTATGACGGCGCCCGCGCCGGCACCATCGCCTCGGAAGTTTCCCTGGAAGATGCCCGCGAAGCCCTGACCCAGATCCTCGGCCAGCCGCTGGAAAACCTGCGTGGCCTGGAAGACGACTTCAGCCCACAGCGACCCACCCCTGACACCATGGATGCCTGGGTCGCACTGACTCGCGACCAGAACCCTACCCTGCGCGCCCAGGCCCTGTCGGCCCAGGCCGATGAACTGGATGTTGCCACCGCCCGCGCCGGTCACTTGCCGACGCTGTCGGCCAGCGCCAGCAAGGGTCGCGGTTACGGCTGGGGCACCTCCGCCGGTGATATCGGCATCATCCCGAGCAACAACTCCAGCGATGACTGGCGCGTTGGCGTCAACCTGACAGTGCCGTTGTTCTCCGGTTTTGCCACCCAGACCCAGGTCAAACTGGCCCTCAACGCCCGCGACGAGCGCGCCTTCCAGTACGACCTCAACGAGCGCACCATCCTGCGCCAGACCCGCAACGCCTACCGTGCCCTGGATGCCGGCATCAGCGAAATCGAAGCCCGCAAGCAGGCCGTGGTTTCGGCGCAAAGTGCCCTGGAAGCTACCGAAGCCGGTTTTGAAGTAGGCACCCGTACCATTGTCGATGTGCTGCTGTCACAGCAGGTGCTGTTCCAGGCCCAGAGCGCCTATTCCAGTGCTCGCCACAACTTTCTGGTCAACACCCTGCGCTTGAAACAGGCCGCCGGGGTCATCGAAATCAACGATCTGGCCGAGGTCAATCACCATCTTCTGCGTGATGCCGAAGCTGCCTTGCTGATCGAAGACGAAGCCGACACTCAGGGCTGAACCACTGCGTTCAAGCCCATGATCTGGCGCGTGCAGGCAACGGCCACGCGCCCAGGTTTCAGCCCAGGCTGACCGGCTGTTTCCCCGCCAGGGTGCGCTGCACGATCTCCAGCGATTGCCGCGCGGCACCGCGTTCGGCTTCCACCACGGCGAGGGCAGCAGCGCCCATGCGCTGACGCAATTCGGGCTGACCCAAGAGCCGCTGCAAGGCCGCCGTCAGGGTTTCCACCCCATCGATGCGCTCGCAGGCGCCATGGGCAATCAGCAGCTCGGTGACTTCGGCAAAGTTGAAGGTATTGGGCCCAACCAAGGTCGGAATGCCCAACGCCGCCGGCTCCAGCACATTGTGGCCGCCAATCGGATCCAGGCTGCCAGCCACGAAGGCGACATCGGCAGTGGCGCAAAACGGCACCAGCTCGCCCAGGGTGTCGAGCACAAAGCACTGGCTTTCCGGTGCCGCCACACCATCCTCACTGCGGCAGGCAGTCAGAAAGCCGTAGCTGCGACACAGTTGCAGCATGGGCCGGAAGCGCTCGGGATGGCGTGGTGCCACGATCAACAAAGCATCGGGAAACCAGCGCAACAGACGCGAATGGGCCTCGATCACGACCAGTTCCTCGCCTTCGTGGGTACTGGCTGCCATCCATACCGGGCGCTGCATGCCCCACTGCATCCGCCAGTCGCGGGCCTGCTCCACCAGGTGCTCGGGCACGTGCATGTCGTACTTGAGATTGCCCACCACCCGCACCCGCTCCGGACGCGCGCCCAGCTCGAGAAAACGGCGGGCATCGCGCTGCGATTGAGCGGCAATGAAGGTGGTGCTGCGGATGGCCACCCGGATCAATGGGCGGATCGGGCCATAGCGATCGAGCGAACGGGCCGACAGGCGGGCATTGGCGATCAATACCGGGATGGCTCTGCGATCGCATTGGCGAAACAGATTGGGCCAGATTTCCGTTTCCATGATGATGGCGATGCGCGGGCGCACGCGCTGCAGGAAACGCCGGATCGCACCGGGCAGGTCATAAGGCAGATAGACATGGAACACCTGCTCACCCCAGAGTTGACGCACCCGGTCCGAGCCGGTGGGCGTGACCGTGGTAATCACGAAGCTGTCGTTCGGATACTGCTGGCGCAGGGTATCAATCAGGGGAGCGGCGGCATTGACCTCACCTACCGAGACCGCATGCACCCAGATCGAGTGTTCCATGCGTGGATTGGGAAAAAAACCGAAACGTTCGAACCAGCGCGAAAAATAGCCGCGCGAACGCAGGCCGCGAAAAGCCAGGCGATACAGGATCAGGGGCATGAGCAGGTACAGCACCACGGTATAGGTGAGCCTGCGGAATACGCCTCCGAAGTGTTGGATTTTGGCAGAACGGGACATCGGTGAAAGAATACCCGGCCTTGCCCCTTTGTGGGTCGCCACCAGCTCGTCTCCAGACAGCTTGCAGCCGGTACCCGGTCCCTCGTGTACCCTGATTCAATCCATGCCCACGTCCCCAACTCCCCTGCCCGTACACTTGCCGCTACCGCCACCGCCCATGGCTCCCCGACAGTGGCCGGTCTGGCTCGGGATCGGTGTGCTATGGCTGCTGGCGCAATTGCCCTGGCCCCTGCAGCGCGGGCTGGGACGATCCCTGGGCTGGCTGGCTCGACACCTGGCACGTCGGCGCCGAGCCGTGGTGCAGGCCAATCTGGCCCTGTGCTTTCCACAGCATGACTTGGCCTGGCGCGAAGCCCTGCTGCGCGAACACTTTGCCGCTTTCGGCATCGGCCTGTTCGAGTTTGCCCGCGCCTGGTGGGGCTCGATTGCACCGCTGCGCAAGCACGCCGAGATCATCGGACTGGAGCATTTTCGGACCGCACAGGCCCAGGGCCGTGGAGTGATCCTGGTTTCCGGCCACTTCATGACCCTGGAAATCTGCGGACGCCTGCTCTGCGACCACGTCGAGGTGGCCGGCATGTACCGACCCCACGACACCGCTGCCATGGAATGGGCGGTCAAACGCGGACGCCTGCGCTATGCCAGCGCCATGTTTTCCCGCGATGCCCTGCGCCCGGCCGTACGCCATCTCAAACAGGGCGGCGCGCTCTGGTTTGCCCCGGATCAGGACACTTTGCGCGGTGACAACGTGTTCGTGCCATTTTTCGGCGAGCCGGCGCGCAGCCTGACCTCCACCCACCAGCTTGCCCGCCTGTCGGGCGCCGCCGTGTTGGCGTTTTTCCACCAGCGCCGGCCCGATGGCAGCTATCGACTTGAGATAAAGCCACCCCTGGAGCATTTCCCCAGCGACGATGCCCGGGACGATACGGCCCGGATCATGGCCGCGATTGAAGCCATGGTGCGCGCGGCGCCGGCACAATACCTGTGGCTGCACAAGCGCTTCAAACGCCGGCCGGAAGGTTATCCGCCGGTCTATGACTGAGAGCCTGTGAAGGATTCGAACGCCTACTGCGGACGCCGCTGATCGGTTTGCAACAGGGCCAGCCAGACCGCCAGCAACCAGATCAGAAACAAACCCCAGAAACCCGAATACACCGCATAGTGGGTATTGAAGGGAAACAGGGCCACGATCAGGGCCACCGTAGCCGGCAAGGCCTTGCGCCGCGCGGTTTGCGGCATGCGGCGCAGATGCCGCCAGGCCAGCCACACCAGCACCAGCCACAAACCCACGCCCACCAGACCCGTCTCGCTCCACAGCTCCAGCACGATCTGATGGGCATGGAGCACCTGTTCGCCCTGGGCGAGAAAGTGGTCGTCGGCATCGGCAAAGTCGGCATAGGCGTGGCGAAAGGCCCGCACACCCACGCCATTGACCGGATGCGCCAGACCCATGCGCCAGGCCGCAACCCAGATCTGCGGACGACCGGTCAGGGCGTGATCGATGCCTTCGGCCTCGATTGAAGTTGCCGCTATGGTCCGATCCACACGCTCGGCAAACCGGGGCGATGCAACATAGGCCAGCACGATCATGGTTATGGTCGCCACCGCCAACCCTGATAGCGCGGCAACGGCCCGGCGCCAACCCAAAAGAAATCCGAATATCAGCACGGCGGCCAGACCAAAACCAAGCCAGGCCGCGCGCGCCCCGGCCAGCAGAATCACCAGCAACAACATCAAGCTGACCAGCAACAACATCGGCCAGCCGCGCCAGCGCCAACTCTGCCACAGGGCGAACGGCGCCAAGACCGCGAGCACACCGCCAAGCTTGAGGTTGCCGGCCCCAAAAATGCCACTGAGCCGATCGGCCGCGATCGGTCCGCCCAGGCTCCATCCGCTAGCCGCCTGTATCAAGGCATCGACACACCACAGCAAGGCCACCGTGGCAATGGTCTGCACCAGGCTACGTTGCTCACCTTGCGACCAGTGATGATTGGCGATGAAGATCAGGAACAGCACCAGACGCAGGTCCAGACCGACCTCGCTCCAGCTTTTGTCAGGGCTCAGGGAATCCCAGGCGGAAACAAATTCCGGCAACCAATAACCCAGGCCCAGCATCACGGCCAACTTCACTCCGGGCTGCTGCCAGTCGATGCGTCCGCGTAGCAAGGCCACGGCTCCGGCCACGGCGCCGATCAGGATTGGTACTTCCGGGGCGACCCCGAACGGCAACACCACCACGGTCGCCAAGAGCAACCAGAATGGCAGAGCCCGACCTGCCTGTTCACTGGCCATCGGTCACCTCGCCATAGACGGCCAACACGGCATCCTGCATGGCCGCCAAGCTGAACGGCTCGAAAGCTGGCACCAGCGGTGGCTGCATCAACCAGGCTTGGGCGCGCTGCACCAGAGCCTCCAGATCACCCAAGGCAACCGCACCCTGGGCAAAACCGCGCGCCAGTTGTTCACCGACCCCGCCGTGAGCCCAGCCCAGCACTGGTCGGCCCAGACTCAAGGCTTCGGCCACGGTGCGACCGAAGGCTTCCGGCTTGT
>CAYRJS010000026.1:10427-17366 GCA_964424535.1 uncultured Aquimonas sp. | reverse complement strand
GCCCAGTTTCGTCGCTTCATCGAAGCCACGGAACGGCGCACCACGGCCGAACGCAGAAAGCACTCACTGGTTTACGATGAACGCGGTGGCGCCCTGGTGGAACGCCGCCGTGTGACCTGGCGCGATGACTACACCGGCAAGACGGCTGCCGACGATATGCCGGTCCTGCACGTGTCCTGGCTCGATGCCCAGGCCTACGCCAAATGGCTGAGTCAGGAAACCGGCCAGCACTACCGCCTGCCCAGCGAAGCCGAGTTCGAATACGCCCTGCGCGCCGGCAGCGCCTCGATTTACCCGTGGGGAGATGGTTCACCACCTGCCAATACGGAAAACCTGACCGGCGCCCTGGATCAATCGCCCACGCGCCGCAACTGGGGCAATGCCTTCAAGGATTACGGTGATGGTTACTGGGGTCCGGCGCCGGTAGCCAGTTTTGCCAGCAACGCCTTCGGACTCAACGACATGAACGGCAATGCCTCCGAATGGGTCGCCGATTGCTGGCACGACAGCTATGCCCGCGCACCCACCGACGGCAGTGCCTGGGTCAATCCCGGCTGCAAGGAACACGTGGTCCGTGGCGCTTCCTGGGCAAGTTCGCCCACGCAAGCCCGCTCGGCTTTTCGTATCCGCGCCCCCAGCAATACCGTCAACGCTCGCGTTGGCTTCCGCGTGGCTCGGGAGCTTTGAAACCCGCGCTCGTTTAGAGCGCAGCTTGCTGCGCTGCGGCCGTTCCCGGGCCAAGAACCAAAGCAGCGCAGCAAGTTGCGCTCTACGGGTTTGTTGGGGATTTCGCTGGTCGACCACGACTGCATTTCAATAAAAATCGGCAAGATCGATCGCTTGTCTTATCATGGGCGTTTCACTCGCTGAGACCCATCATGCCCACCTCGCCGCAACCGAGTCTTGAAACCCGCGCTGTCCATGCTGGCCGGGAAACCTTCGGTACCTTGTGTGTGCATGCTCCGCCGATTGATCTGTCCACGACCTACCCGATATCCGATCTGGATCTGGGCACGGCCAGTTATGACGCTCTGGCGCATGGCGAAGCTACGGCGACCAATCCGATTTATGCGCGCCTGCACAATCCCACCGTGGCCCGGGCGGAAAACGCCGTGGCCAATCTGGAAGGTACCGAGGCTTGCGTGGCCTTTGCTTCGGGCATGGCCGCACTGACGAGCCTTCTGACCAGCATTCGCGCTGGCGGTGCCCGGCACGTGCTGGCGGTCCGGCCGATTTACGGTGGCACCGACACCTTGCTGCACTCCAACCTCACCGGGCTGGAGCACGAGTTTGTCAAAGCCGATGAAATCGCCGCAAAACTGCGGCCGGATACGGGTCTGGTGGTGATCGAAACACCCGCCAACCCGACTCTTGATCTGGTCGATATTGCGGCCGTGGTGGCTGCGGCCGGTTCGGTGGCGGTCATGGTGGATTCCACCTTTGCCACCCCGGTCCTGCAGAATCCGGCGGCGTTGGGCGCACGCTATGTCATGCACAGTGCCACCAAGTATCTGGGCGGTCACGGTGATGTGATCGCCGGCATGATCGCCTGCAGCGAGGTCGATGCCAAACCCTTGCGCAGCGTGCGCGCATTGACCGGTGCCATCCTGCACCCCTTGGGCGGCTATCTGATCCATCAGGGCCTGCCGACCCTGCCACTGCGGGTGGAACGGGCCCAGGCCAACGCGACCACCCTGGCCGAGCGTCTGGGCAATCATCGGGCGGTCAACAAGGTGTTCTATCCCGGCCTGGGCACGGTGGCCAACAGCCATCTTCTGGGCCAGCAGATGCGCGGACCCGGAGCTCTGGTTTCTCTGGAACTCAAAGGCGGACACGACGCCGCCGCCAGGGTGCTGGCCGCGGTGAAACTGTTTACTTCGGCCGTCAGTCTGGGTTCGGTCGACAGCCTGATCCAGCATCCGGCCGGTTTGACCCACCGCCTGATCGACCCCGAAGTTCTGGCTGCCACCGGCATCACTTCGGGGTTGTTGCGTCTGTCCATCGGTATCGAAGGGGTGGAAGACCTCTGGGCCGACCTGCAACAGGCGCTGGACCAGGCCTGATGTGCTGAAGTCCGCGTGTTCGCACGCGGGCACCACTCACGCCTCACAAGCCCAGTCGCTGCATCAACGAACGCAGGGCCAGGGGCTTGAGGGGCTTGTAGGCCAGCATCAAACCGCGGCTGGCGATGGCCTCACGCACGGCTTCATCACGGTCGGCAGTAATCATGATGGCCGGGGTCCGGGTGCCCAATGCATCCCAGGCTTCCAGGCCCGTGCGCTCGCCATCAAGGTGGTAATCCAGCAGCATCAGATCGACCGGTTTGTTCGCCAGAGCAACACGGGCCGCGGCCAGATTGCGCGCCACCTGGACCTGCCAGCCCCAGCCTTCCAGCAGGCTGCGCATGGCTTCGCAAACGACGGCGTCGTTGTCCAAAACCAGCACGCTGCCGTGGGTGTCGGGCGTGACCTTGGCCAGATTGTCCATCTGCGGCATCGGCACGGACGTGGCCGCAGAGGCCCGTGGCACGCGCACGGAAAACACGCTGCCGCGCCCTGGCCAACTGCGCAAGGTCAGTGGGTGCCCAAGCAGGCGGGCAGCCCGTTCGGCAATGGCCAGACCCAGGCCCAGGCCTTGCCCGCGAGCGCGTTCGCCCCGACGAAATTCATCGAAAATAATGCGCCGCTCGTGTTCGGTGATGCCCGAGCCACTATCCCAGACCTCGATCCGCACGTCCCTGCCCTGTCGTCGCACACCCACCAGTACGCGCCCGCGTTCGGTATAGCGCACGGCATTGGACACGAAATTCATCAGTACCCGGCGCAACAGACTTGGATCGGACCGGACCCACACCCGGGTCGGGATCAGGTGCAGGGCAATGCCGCGCTCGGCCGCCAGGACCCGGAATTCGGCGGCCATCGGTTCCAGCAGTTGTGCCAGAGGAAAATCATGCGGATCGACCGGCTGGTGGCCGCTGTCGAGACGGGAAATATCCAGCAGGCCATCCAGCAACGATTCGGTGGAGCCAAGGGCGCTGCGGATATTGTTCACCGCGTCGCGATATTCGGCATGGGCCAGACGTTCTTCCAGGGCGTGGGTGAACAACTGGGCCGCGTGCAGGGGCTGCAGAACGTCATGGCTGATGGCAGCCAGAAAGCGACTCTTGGCCTCATTGGCACGCTCAGCCACGCGTCGGGCCTGATCCAGTTCGACGGTGCGTTCGATCACGCGCTGTTCCAGGGTTTCCTTGGCCCGGGTCAACGCGTTCTCGGCATGACGAAAAGCAGTGACGTCGGTGAACGTGGCCACGAAGCCGCCACCGGGCATGGGATTGCCACGAATTTCGACCACGCTGCCATCAGGGAACAGGCGTTCGGACAGGTGCGCGGTCCCGGCCCGCATATGCGCGACGCGTCGCGCGACGGCTTGCTCCAGATCATCGGCGCGTCCAAAACCACGGACCAGGGCCCAGCGCGCCAGATCGGCAACAGGCCGGCCCACACGCAGCAATTCGGAAGGGAAACCAAACAATTCGGCATAGCGGCGATTCCAGGCAACCAATTTCAGCTCACCATCGACCACGCTGATGCCCTGGCTCATGTTCTCCAGCGCCGCTTCCAGAAGACGCTGGTTGAACCGCGAAGCCTGCGCCGCTTCATCAACGATGGTGGCCACCGTTTCCAGCCCAGGCCCGGCGGCACCTCGCGCCGTATCCAGCAACAGACGAGCTGATGCCGCTCCCAGCACGGCTGCCAGTTCCCGTTCCACCTCTTGTTGCAAGTGGGTGCTGGCCAGTCCCGCCGAGGTGTCGTCGCCAAACAATTCCTGCACCCGGTCCTTGCGCAGAAAGCGCCCGGCCAGTTCGCGCAGGGCCGCTTGTTCAATCGGCCTGACAACCGCGTCATCGCGCTCAGGACGCCACCAGTAATCCACCAGCCAGGGCACCAGGCTGGCAATGACCAGACTGACCACAACCGCCCGCAGTACCCGGCTCCAGCCGGTCAGGCCGAAAAACCCGTCGGGGGAAAAGAAGGCCAAGCCGAAAGGTCCCTGCTGCACCCAGTCATTGGCCTCAAAGGCCTGCGGCCACAAGGTCGGCAGCAGCAGGATCCAGCTCCAGCTTGCTACCCCGGCCAGCATGCCCAGCAACACGGCACGTGGCGTGGTGCGCTGGCGCCAGATGGCAAACCCCAGAGCCGGCGCGATCGTGGCCAAGGCAGAAAACGACACGGCGCCGATATCGGCCAGGGCCTCGTTGCCGGCAATGGCGCGACTGTAAGACCAGGCCAGCAACACGACTCCAAGGATGGCGGCGCGGCGCTGCAGTAATACTTCGCCACGACGACTGGGTCCTCCTGGCTGGGCCCAGGCCCCACGCGCCCGCAACGGAGCCAGCCAGTGGTTGCCGATCATCAGGCTCAAGGCCAGAGTCGCCACGATCACCATGCCGGTGGCCGCACTCAGGCCACCGAGAAAGGCCAGCAAGGCCAGGCCATCTTGTCCCTGCGACAAGGGCAAGGCCAGGACAAACAAGTCCGAGGGCACGTCATAAGGTGCCAACCGGGCCAAACCCGCTCGTGCCAATGGCAACAACGGCAAGGCAATGGCCACCATGTACAAGGGAAACAGCCAGCGCGCGGTGTACAGATGGCGTTCGTCCCGGCACTCCACCACCCCGATATGGAATTGATGCGGCAAGGTGAACATGACCAGCACACCGAGCAGGATCAGGGCCGGGAAACCCTCACTGCCACCGGCCTGAGGAACCAGTTCCGGGGCTGGCCAATCCGGGCCAAACACCACCGAGGCCCCCAGCACCAGCATCACCCCCAGCTTGAGCAGGGATTCCACGGCAATCGCCAATACCAAGCCCCGGTTGTGTTCGGCCGCCGCGGCGCTGCGGGTGCCAAACAACATGGCAAACAGGGCCATCGCCAGGGCCACATACAAGGCACTGTCGTTCCAGGCCGGCACCAGCAATTCACTACCACGCGTCAGCAGCCCGTAACTCATGGCCACGGCCTTGAGTTGCAGGGCGATATAGGGCACCAGGCCCAGCAAAGCCACCATCGTCACTGCTGCTGCCAGCCAGGAACTGCGCCCCAGGCGGGTGGCGATCAGATCGGCAATCGAGCTGGCATTGTGTTCGCGCGCAAGCTGCACCAGACGGATCAGAAAACCCAACCCGAACACGTACAGCACGATGGTACCGATGAACGTTGGCGGCAAGGGCCAACCCGAGCGCGCCGCCTGGGTGACGGTGCCGTAAAAGGTCCAGGATGTGCAGTACACCGCCAAAGACAGGGCATAAACCACGGACCAGTGCCGATCCAGCTTCCAGCCGCGACGCTCACCCCAGACCGCCGCGGCAAACAACAGGCCCAGCCAGATCAAACTGGCGAGAATGACGGTGCCATCATTCAGCATGGGCCTGCTTCCAGACTCAGGCGTCGAGCAAGCTGCGGATATCCGCCTCCAGCGTAGCCGGGGCATCCTTGGGAGCAAATCGTCGCACCGGCTGGCCCTGGCGATCAATCAGGAACTTGGTGAAGTTCCATTTGATGGCGGTACTGCCCAAAAGCCCGGGACACGCGGATTTCAGCCAGCGCCAGAGCGGGGGCGCACCATTGCCATTGACCTCGATCTTGGCAAACAGGGGGAAACTCACGTCATAGTTGAGCTGGCAGAACTGGCGGATTTCATCGGCATCACCCGGCTCCTGGTGACCAAACTGGTCACAAGGAAACCCCAGCACGGTAAAACCGGCTTCGCGATGGCTGCGATACAGCGCTTCCAGCCCTGCATACTGCGGGGTGAAACCACAACGGGAAGCGACGTTGACGATCAATACCACCTGCCCCTGCCATTCACTCAGGGCCCGTTGCCGCCCCTCAAGATCAACTGCGTCAAAATCGGAAAGCTGACTCATCCCTTGTCCTGCTCGAATCCAAAGATGGCACAAGCGTAACCGACATCGGCACTGGCCGTTACCTGCAAGCCTTCGGGTCTGCACGGGATCTACCGGCCAAAGTCCGCATGAAGCTGCACCCGCCTGCGAAATCCCAACCTCAGGTTCGGTTTTGGTTCAGCCAGCATGACCGTTTACCCATGCGTTGCAGCCATCGCCGGTCGTACCATCGCGAACGTATCGGGTGTGAACTTGTCTCACCTTGCTTGTACTGACACGACAACCCTTCAAGGATCCTCCATGCTCCATCCCCTGCTCCGCCTGACCTCCGCCCTGGGCCTTCTGGCCTTGATTGCCCTGGGTACAGGCTGCGACCGCAACCATGGTCCGGGCCAAGCGCTTGGTGCACCAGCGCAACTGGTCACGCTCGGCCAGGTGCAGATGCTGTCGTGGCAGGATGAAATCCAGGCGCTGGGCACGGCCCAGGCCAACGAATCGGTGACGCTCACGGCCAAGGTCACCGAGACCGTGACCCGGGTGAACTTCAACGACGGTGATTACGTTGAAGCCGGGGCCGTACTGGTGGACCTGTCCGGGCGTGCCGAAGTGGCGCAGCTGGAAGCGGCCCAGGCCACTTTTGTCGAAGCCAGCAAGCAATACGACCGCCTGGCCGAACTGGTCAAGCAAGGCACCATCCCCAGCAGCCAACTCGACAGCCAACTGGCCACCCGCGACGCCGCGCGGGCGCGCGCCGATGCCATCCGGGCCGCCTTGGCCGATCGCATCATCACCGCGCCATTTGCCGGCGTGCTCGGCTTTCGCCGGGTCAGTCCCGGAGCCCTGGTTTCGCCCGGCACGGTCATCACCACCCTCGATGACATTCGCACCATCAAGCTCGATTTCCCGGTGCCGGAAGCCTTTTTCGGCCATCTGGCCTTGGGCCAGAGCATCCGTGCCCGCAGCGTGACCTTTCCCGATCAGGATTTCGAAGGCATCGTCCGGGCCGTGGGTTCGCGCGTGGATCCCTTGAC
>CAYRJS010000026.1:5416-10327 GCA_964424535.1 uncultured Aquimonas sp. | reverse complement strand
GTCGGTGATCGCATTGTCCAGGATGGCACGGTAAAACTGCGCCAGGGCAGCCGGATCCGGGTGGCTGAAAACCCGGCAGATCCGCATCCGGAGAACGCCCCATGATGCTTTCCGACCTCACCATCCGGCGCCCGGTGCTGGCCACGGTGATGAGCCTGCTGCTGGTAACCATGGGGATCATGGCCTTTACCCGCCTGACCTTGCGCGAGCTGCCCAAGATCGACCCGCCGGTGGTTTCGGTCAGCGTGTCCTATCCCGGGGCCTCGGCCGCCGTGGTGGAAAGTCGCGTCACCCAGATCCTCGAAGATGCCGTTTCCGGCATCGAGGGCGTGGAAATGCTGGAATCCAGCAGTGCCAATGGCCGCTCCAGCATCACCATCGAGTTCACCCTGGAACGCGATATCGAGGCCGCCGCCAACGACGTGCGCGATGCCATCAGCCGCGTGCTCAGTCGCCTGCCCGAGGAGGTGGACCCGCCGCGTGTGGCCAAGGTGGAAGCCGATTCCAACGCCATCTTGTGGCTCAACATGAGCTCGGCCACGATGGATACGCTGGAGTTGACCGACTACGCCAACCGCTACGTGGTCGATCGCCTGTCCGCCCTGGATGGCGTGGCCAGCATCATGATCGGTGGCCAGCAACGCTACGCCATGCGCATCTGGATCGACCGCGAAGCCCTGGCCGCACGCAACCTGACCGTGGCCGATGTGGAAAGTGCGCTGCAACGCGAGAACGTGGAATTGCCTGCCGGACGGATCGAATCCACCGATCGCGATTTCACCTTGCGCGTGGCCCGCAGCTATCTGGCTCCGGACGACTTTGCCGCGATGGTCCTGCGCAAGGGCGATGACGGCTATCTGGTGCGTCTGGGCGATGTCGCCCAGGTCGAACGCGCCTCCAGCGAACGTCGGGCTTATTACCGCAGCAACGGCCAGCCGGCGCTGGGCCTGGGTGTGGTCAAGACGTCGACCTCCAACGCCCTGGATGTGGCGCGCGCAGCCCGGGCCGAGGCCGAACGCATCCGCGAGGCTCTGCCCGAAGGCACCGATATTTATCCGGCTTTCGACAATACCGTCTTTATCGAAGCCGCCGTCAATCGCGTCTACTGGACCTTGTTCGAGGCCATGGGTCTGGTGCTGGTGGTGATCTTCCTGTTCCTGGGCAGCCTGCGCGCGGCCATCGTGCCGGCAGTAACGGTACCGGTGTGCCTGGTCTCGGCCTTTATCGCCCTGTTTGCCTTCGGTTTTTCCATCAACCTTTTGACCTTGCTGGCACTGGTGCTGTGCATCGGTCTGGTGGTGGACGATGCCATCGTGGTGCTGGAAAACATCCAGCGTCGCTGCGATCTGGGCGAACCACCGCTGGTCGCGGCCAAGCGCGGCACCCGCCAGGTGGCTTTCGCCGTGATCGCCACCACCGCCGTGCTGGTCGCAGTATTCCTGCCCGTGGGTTTCATGGAGGGCAATACCGGGCGCCTGTTCCGTGAGTTGTCCGTCGCCCTGGCCGCAGCCATCGCCATTTCCGCTTTTGTGGCCTTGACCCTGACCCCGATGATGTCGTCCAAGCTGGTGCGTCCGCAGACCGAATCGCGCGGTCTGGTGCGCTGGATCAACCTGCGTCTGGAACAGATCGCCAACACCTATCGCCGGCAATTGGTGCGTACCAGCCGCATGCCCCTGCTGTTTGCCCTGCTGATGCTGGCGGCTCTGGGTGCCAGCCTGGGCCTGCTCCAGGTTGTCCCCAATGAACTGGCACCGGCCGAGGATCGGGGCGCGTTCTTCGTCAGTTTCCAGGGCCCGGAAGGCGCCGGTTTCGATTACACCGTACAGCAGGCCCGGGAACTGGAAGCCCAGGTACTGCCCTTCCTGGGCGAAGACAAACCCATCGATCGCATCAATACCCGCGTGCCGGGTGGTTTTGGCGGCAGCGAGGAAATGCACACCGGCAACGCCATGGTGTTCCTGAAAGACTGGCGTGAACGCAGCACCAGCACCATGGATGTGGTCGATGAGCTGCGTGGCACGCTGGCGCAGATTCCCGGTATCCGTGCTTTCCCCAGCGTCAGTTCGGGCCTGGTGCGCAGTCGTGGCCAGCCTTTCAGCGTGGTCCTGGGCGGACCTGACTACGCCGAACTGGCGCAATGGCGTGATCGCATCCTGGCGCGCACGGACGAAAACCCCGGGTTGTACGCGGTCGATTCCGATTACAAGGAAACCCGGCCCCAGGTGCGCGTCAATATCAATCGCGAGCGCGCTGCCGACCTGGGCATTTCGGTGCAGGACATCGGCCGCACCCTGGAATCGATGATGGGCTCGCGCCGGGTTACCACTTATGTCGATACCGGCGAAGAATACGATGTGATCCTGCAGGCCCGCAGCGACGATCGCAGCTCGCCGGCAGATCTGGAAAACATCCAGGTACGTACCCGCAGTGGTGATCTGGTGCCGCTGTCCAGCGTGGTGACCTTGAGCGAGATCGCCGAACCCGGCTCGCTCAACCGCTTCAATCGCCTGCGCGCCATCACCATCTCCGGCGCCCTGGTCCCCGGTTATACCCTGGGCGAGGCCATCGACTGGATCCAGCAGGTTACCGCCGAGGAACTGCCGGATATCGCCCAGATCGATTTCAAGGGCGAATCCCGCGAATACCTCAAGGCCGGTGGCGCCGCCATGTTCACCTTCGCCATGGCCTTGTTGATCGTGTATCTGGTGCTGGCGGCCCAGTTCGAGAGCTTCATCCACCCGGTGGTGATCATGTTCACCGTGCCGTTGGCGGTGCTGGGTGCCCTGATCGGCCTGTGGATTACCGGCGGCACCCTCAATCTTTTCAGCCAGATCGGTATCGTCATGCTGGTAGGACTGGCGGCCAAGAACGGCATCCTGATCGTGGAATTCGCCAACCAGTTGCGCGATGAAGGCCGCAGCATCGACGAGGCCATCGTCGAAGCTGCCGGCATCCGTCTGCGCCCGATCCTGATGACCTCGATCGCCACCATCATGGGTGCGGTGCCGCTGGTGGCAGCCGGCGGCCCCGGTTCGGCCAGCCGCGCCACCATCGGTGTGGTGGTGATTTCCGGGGTGGCCTTCTCGACCCTGTTGTCGCTGTATGTGGTGCCGGCGTTTTATCGCCTGCTGGCGCCGTACACGCGTTCGCCGGAAGCCCTGGCCCACACCATCGCGCAACTGGAACAGGAACATCCGGTTGTCGGCGGCTAGAAATCCGAATTTCGCCCGGCCGGGCATCAAGGATTCATCCAGATGCAGGTATCGTATGCGCATGAATCTTCACGCCTTCCGCCTTGCCTGCCTGAGCCTGTGCCTGTCATGGGTCGCCATTTTCAGCCCCGCTGCCCTGGGCGCAGCACCAACGCACCACTTCAAGGTCGATTACCACGTTGCCTTCCTGCCGGATGCCGGCGTAGCCGAGGTCAGCCTGCAACTGGACCCGGATCAGGCCAAGGTGTCGCGGCTGGTGTTCAACATGCCCAAGGCGCGTTATACGCAGATCAAGGGTGATGGCACGATCGAACGCGAGGGCCATTATCTGGACTGGCAGCCGCCCGCCGAAGGCGGACAACTGCGTTGGCATTACCGCATCGACAAGACCCGCAAGAACGGTGCCTATGACGCCTTGATGACCCCGGACTGGGTCATTTTGCGCGGCGACGGGCTGGTGCCGCCGGTGCGGGTCACGGCCACCCGCGGCGCACGCTCGCACGCCACCTTGCACGTGAAACTGCCAGCGCACTGGTCATCGGTGGATACGCCCTGGTTGCCTCGTCACGACGACACGGGCTTTGCCGTGATCAATGACCAGCATACCCTGGCTCGCCCCACGGGTTGGATCATTGCCGGCGCCCTTGGAGTTCGACGTGATGATGTGGACGGCATGGAAATCGCCGTGGCGGCACCACGCGATCTGGCGATCCATCGCATGGACCTGCTTGCCCTGGTCGTGGCCACGGCACCGGTGATGCGCGAGGCTTTCGGCCAACTTCCGGAAAAGATCCTGGTGGTGCGGGCCGGCGACCCGATGTGGCGCGGCGGATTGTCCGGGCCACGCTCGCTTTGGCTGCACGCCGATCGCCCCCTGATCAGTGAAAACGGTTCCTCCACCCTGATGCACGAACTGGTGCACGTGGTGACCCGCATTCGTGGTGATGAAGGTGATGACTGGATCGCCGAGGGTATCGCCGAGTACTACAGCATCGAACTTCTGCATCGCGCCGGTCTTGCCAGCCAATCCCGGCGCAACAAGGCCATCGACTGGATGCGTCGCCACGGGCGCAGCATCAAGACCCTGCACGCCACCGATTCCAGTGGTCGGCGCACGGCCCGCGCCGTGGCCTTGTTTGCCGATCTGGATGCGGAAATCACCCGCAAGACCCACGGCAAATCCAACCTTGATGATGTCACGCAATCCTTGATGCGCGATGGCCAGCGTGTCTCCCTCGACGATCTGCGTGCCGCTGCCCAGGCCGTGCTGGGTGAGCCTTCCAGCGTGCTCGATACCGCACTGCTGAATTGAAGTTCAGACCCGGCTGGCTGAAGCCACACCCGACAAGGCTTCGATCTTGTCCAGCAGTTGTCCCAACTGTTCGAAATCGCCGACCTTGAGGGTCAAGCGAATCTCGGCATTGTTGGTGCGGTCATCGACCTGGGTATTGACGCCCAGAATATGCACATCACTGGTGCCGATCACCGTGGTCAGGTCCTTGAGCAACCATTTGCGGTTCCAGGCCCGAACCACGATATCCACGCTGTAGCTCTGGTTGCTGTCGCCGCCCCACTCCACCGGCACGATACGTTCGGGTGAACGTGCCGCCAGGGCCTTGAGGGAACTGCAGTTGGCCCGATGGATGGACACCCCGCGACCACGGGTAAGGTAACCACTGATGGCATCACCGGCCAC
>CAYRJS010000026.1:0-5316 GCA_964424535.1 uncultured Aquimonas sp. | reverse complement strand
GCGCTTGAGTTCCTTGTCCAGCAACTCGCGCCCATCCTGCAGGTTGCGGGCAAAATCCAGGCGATTGAACCAGCTGCGCACCTTTTCCCGCGAACGCGGGCTGGCCAGATAACCGGCACTGAGCGACAACCAGTCACGCCGGGGTTCGGACACCTTGCCGGTAAGGATTTCCACGCGCTCGCCACTGACCAGTTGATAGGTCAACGGCACGATGCGGCCATTGACCTTGGCCCCGCGACAGCGATGCCCGACCTCGGTATGCACGTGATAGGCAAAATCCAGAACCGTGGCCCCTTGCGGCAGGTCGACAACCCCACCTTGCGGGGTCAGGGCATAGACCCGGTCCTCCACCAGTTCGGTGGACAAGCCGGCCAGCAGCGAGGCATCGCCCTCGTCGTCCTTGCTGGTTTCCAGCAGTTGCCGCATCCAGGCGATCTTGCGTTCGAACTCCGAATCGCCCTTGCCGCCTTCCTTGTAGCGCCAATGCGCGGCCACGCCCAGTTCAGCGTGTTCGTGCATTTCCACGGTGCGGATCTGCACCTCGATGACCCGTCCTTCCGGTCCGATCACGGCGGTATGCAAGGAGCGATAGTTGTTGCCTTTGGGATTGGCGATGTAATCGTCAAATTCACTGGGAATCGGTGACCACAAACCGTGGACGATGCCCAGCACGGTGTAACAGGCGGGAATATCCTCGACCAGCACGCGAAAGGCACGGATATCGTAAAGCCCTTCAAAAGCCAGGTTTTTTTTCTGCATCTTTTTCCAGATGCTGAAAATATGCTTGGCCCGCCCGCTCACCTCGGCCTGGATGCCGGCCTTGGTCACGGCCTCGCGCAAGGCCGTCAGCACGGTTTCGATATATCGCTCGCGATCACGCCGTTTTTCCGCCACCAGGGCGGCAATGCGGTGATAGGTTTCCGGCTGCAGGGTCCGGAAGATCAGATCTTCCAGTTCCCATTTGATCTGTCCGATACCCAGGCGGTTGGCCAGCGGCGCATGGATATCGGCACTGAGCTGCGCCAGGCGGATCTGGTCGTCAGCTGGCAAGGTCTTGATGGCACGCATGCGCACCAGTTGCCGCGCCAGCAGGATCAGCACCACGCGCAGATCCTTCACGATCGCCAGCAGCAAGCGGCGCAAGCCTTCCGAACTGGTCCTGGCCCCACGCTCGGCATGGATCGACCAGACCTTTTCCGCCTCGCGCTGACCCTCGATCAATTCCGCGCGCGCCAGTTCCGCGGGCACTTCGCCCTCCGGGTACAGGGCAAAGCCGATGGCTGCGCACAAGGTGGCGGCATCGGCGCCAAGGGATTCGAGCACCTGCAAGGTATGCACCAAGGTGCTTTCCTGCTCCGCCGGCAGCGGGTGCTCGGCCAGCAGTACCGGCAACGAGGCCGGCAATCCGGCCTGCGTCCGCGCCGGCAAGGCCAGCCACTGGGCCATGGTATCGACGTGGTGTGCCCTGGGTTTCATGTCGCTAGTTCACTACAAAAGACAACGCCGGGAAAGGACCCGGCGTTGTGGTACTTGCGGGTTGTACGCAATCCCGGCGGAAGTGCGTTATCGGGAAGCTGCCCTGTCCAGGGAGAATCCCACGGTGATGGAGCAGTCTCCAGTGTTGATCGGAGTCGAGATGAACTCCGTTGGATCCGTCGAAGGCGGCGGTGCCGGGTTGAACATGCAGCCGGACCCGTTGGTCCAGGCCACATAGCCGGCATTGTTTGAAAGCACCGTAATGTACGCTTTTTCATTGCCGTTGTAGACAAAACCGCTGATGACCACGCGCTTCACGAACTGCTCATTGTCATCCAACTCTTCAACACAGCGGCCACCCGCTCCCACTGGATACAGGGTATGACAGGCGATGTAGCCATCGTCTTCGTGCCCATCCTTCAATTCGACAACCACCTGGTATTCGTTGATCGCAAACTGTGCCGTCAAGACACAGCCATCTTCGGTGATCGGCCCGGCGGTTCCGGTGTTGGTGTTCAAATCCACAACGACATCATTGCATTCCGGCGTGCCGACAACACTGCCCGGAACCACGTGATAGCCATTGCTCGGGACAGGGACCAGGGTGAAATGGGCAAAGCCACCATGAGTCACCATGCCATCATCGTCGACGCTGATGTAACCGTCACTGATATTCGCGTCGGTGGTGACCTCATACTCGATCAGGCTGAAGGTGAACTCCACCGTGCAATCGCCCAGAATGCCGCTGATGAAATATTCATTGCCCACCCAGAAACCACTCGGGCAATTACCCCCGGGAATTTCGTCGATTCGATAAATGACATCATCAGCGGCGACCTTGAACGAGGTCGTCTGATTCGGATATGTCACAGCTTTCATGGCTGCATCATCGATGTAGCCATGCGGGCCTGCCGTAGCGGTCACGATCGAAATAATGCCGTCAAATGTGGCCACCACAGAGCAGTTTGCTGTCACCGGTGCCGTGGTCCAGGTGTTGGTGGCACCAACCTGGGTTAGCCCGCCGCAACCAGAAGCGCTGGCTTTATAGCCCGTGGCCGGCGTCAGTGTCAGGGTTGCCGGTTGGTTGTATTGGACTGATTGACTGGACGGTGTGGCCGAACCGTGTCCACCCGGCGCACTCGCCGTAACCGTCAAATTGGCACGAAAATCAGCCGTCAGAATGCAATCAGTGTTGATGGCCGATGTGGTGAAGCTGCCACCTGTCGGCAAGACGGGATTGTCCGAAGGCGTACCGGGACAACCGGAAAAGCCGTTAAAGGCATAGCCGGAAACGGCACTTGCGCTGTATTGCAGACCGGTCGCGCCCGGTTGACACGTCGTGACCCCATTGACCTCGTTACCGCACACCGGTGGTACGGAGGTGCGTATGACCGTGCCACCCACTGTTGCCGCGCGCGTAACATGCACTTCATCGGCCACCTGAATCCGCAGGCTGCGACTGTTGTCGGCCAGGTTGGCTTCCACGGACGTCGACGGCTTGGAGAACGCAGCCACCTGGATCAGGGCCATGGTTTGATTGGGGTTCGCATCGGTGCTGCTGGAGCCACGGGTAACGGTGAATTCGCGGGCATTGGCAACCCCAGGGGCGAGATTGCCGATATCAACACTCAAGCGATCCACTCCGCCTATCGTGCAGGGCGCGTCACCATTGGGGGCATGATCGATGCAAGGTCCATAGGTAACCGTCGGCGACAAAAGAGTCGCATTGGTCGGAACAAATTCGCGTACCCGCACGTCCTGGGCCTGGACGTTGCCGAGGTTGGTCACGCGAACCTTGTAGGTCACCGTACTGCCGGGGACACTGGACTGGACGATGATGTCGTTATCCAGAGGATCGCCCGTGTTCACATCGAAAAACTCGATGCGCAGATCGATCGCCGATTCAAACCCGTCCTGGAAAATTCCGCCCGGATCCGGAGTCGGACTGACGAGTTCCTCGTATTTGCCCAGAGCCGAGTGGCAGCGCAACCAGGCCAGATCCGTATTGGCAAGCCGGGGCGTCAAGACCCCATTGGCAACGGTGTATTCCAGGGTTTCAACCCCGTTGACAGGGCTGATCATGGAGGCGCCATTGGCATCCTCGAGCATCATGACCCAGCTCGTGTTCGTCCCGGCCGAGCCGGTGTAATAGTTTTCACACAGGGCTGGCTCAAGCAACGGCAGCGTGACCGAGGGCAGAGCCAGGGGCGGCACGATCGCCAGGTCATAGACGACCTCATCGACCAGCGGCAAGGTCAGCCCACCCAGGTCCACCTTCAATTCGGTAAACCAGGCACACCCCGTCAAGCCACCCGGGACCTTGATGCCAAGAAACCCCGTACCCAGCTCATACCAGCCGTAGGTCGTATTGGAATCTGCGGTGCAAAGCTTCTCCGGGGTTGCCAGTGCACCGGTCGGCACGAGTTGCTGCGCCATCACCGGCATGGCCATGCCAACCGAAGCCAGAGCCAGGAGCAACCGCGTTGCCACGCGTGTATATGCACCGCGCCGGTGGTTCCGGATGGATTTGCCTGTCACCTTGATCATCCTGTCACTCCATGACTTGGGTCATTATTCGACCCGATCTGATGGCATCGCCCATGGTTCCAACCTGGAGATCACCCCTGCTCGCCAGATTGTTCGTGAACGCTGCTCGATTCCCAATAAACACAATCATGCGGCGCATTATACCTGTCGAATTTCGAGTAATAGGTGAACTTTCCGTAAGCTGATGACCGGCCAATCGGAACCGATGACCGGACAAATCACCTCTCCGGGCAAGCATCCTGCAGCGCCTCCAGCTGCCGCGCCAGCCGCTTGGGTGACACCGGCCGGGACGTGCCCAACTCCTGGGCAAACAGGGAAACCCGCAGTTCCTCCAGATCCCAGCGCAGCGCCTGCCAACCCGATTCGGCCAAAACACCCGCTGCGCGGGCCTGATCCAGGGCCTGCACAAAGGGCGTCAGCTCCAACATCCGGGCCTGATCCTTGACCGGGTCCTGTTTGGCCCGTTCGGCCCGACGAGCCAGGGCATCGAGATAACGAGGAAATTGTGTCAACTCTACAGTCGGGGTATCGCGCAAGAAGCCCGGATGGACGAGCGCATCGAGCTGGGCCCGCATATCGTCAAGATTGGCACGGGCCCAGCCCATCAGCGGTGGCTCCAGTTGCGGGCGCAGGCTGGCGACACGCTCCAGGATGGCTTCGGCCAGTTGCAGTCGCACCACGGCTTCGCCAAACAACCGACGAGCGGCACTGTCCACCCGGGCGGAAAAAGCGGCTTGATCGCGGATGCCGCCCAGATCATCACCGGCCACGGCCACGAGTGCCGCTGCCACCAGATCCTCACGCAGGCGCTGCTGGGATTCGATCGCAGCGTAGAGCAACCCCACCCTGGGCGAGACCGGCAATTGCCTTGTCGCCCTGCGCACGGGCTCGGTCAGGGTCATTTCCAGCAGGCGAAAGACGCCTTGTGGATGGACGCGCCGAGCCTGTTCGGCATCAGCAAATACCTGCAGGGCAACGCTGCCCTCAGTGTCCACCAAGGCCGGATAAGCCGGCACGCCCGCAACCCCGATGATGCGTTCGGGGATGGGATCATCAGGAAACCGCGTCAGTCCTTTGGTGACCAATTCCCGTCCGGCGTGGGCGGCAAAGGCGGCCTTGGCGCGGGTGCCAAAACGGGCACGCAACTCGGCCAGCTCACGAGACACCGCCAGTTCGCGGGACGCTTCATCCAGCAGACGGATGCGCAGGCGCAAGTGAGGTTCCAGCAGATCTTCGGGAAAATCCGTGGCTGCGCTGTCCACGCCGGTGACTCGGGTCAAAAACCGCGCCAAT
>CAYRJS010000025.1:0-17390 GCA_964424535.1 uncultured Aquimonas sp. | reverse complement strand
AGACCGCTCGTGTCGCCACCGCTATTCATCATCCAGAGTCTCTGTGAGGGACCAAGGCCATAGTATGACGGCTTCGCAAGGCAGGCGAATTGGCCAACGCTGAATCATGCCGGGTGATGTGTGAGGCTGATTCTCCCCCGCCAGCCCGCGTGGCATCGAGCCGGTAATTTTGCTCAAGCCTTGCGAATGCGCGACAAACTCCGCGCGGATCACGATAATCAGACCATGCCCGTTCTTTTGATCGCCGATGACCACCCCTTGTTTCGTGCCGCCTTGAGGCAGGCGGCGCAGGCGGCAGCGCCTGGGTGTGAAGTACTGGAAGCCGAGGATCTGGAGGCGGTGCTGGGCGTGCTGGAGGCTGACCCGCGCGTGGATCTGGTGCTGCTGGATCTGCATATGCCGGGCAATCATGGCCTGGCCGGACTGGCAGCGATCCGGGCCCAGTTTCCCCAGGTCGCGGTGGCGGTGTGTTCGGGTGATGACGAACCCCGGGTGGTACGACGGGCGCTGGATCACGGTGCCGCCGGTTTCATTCCCAAGCGGACCGGCATGGACACGATTCGTCAGGCCATCATGGCCATCCTTGATTGCCAGATCTGGCTGCCCGAAGACCTGCGCGTGGCTCTGGCCCAGACCGGTTCCGATCCCGCCGACCGTGATCTGGCCACGCGCCTGGCCAGCCTGACACCACAGCAATTCCGGGTTCTGACCCTGGTCGCCGAAGGTTTGTTGAACAAGCAGATTGCCGATCGACTCGATGTCCAGGAACGCACCGTCAAGGCCCATATCACCGCCATCTTTGAAAAACTCGGCGTGCGCAATCGCACCCAGGCCAGCGTCTTGTTGCGGGAACTGGCCTTGGCCGAGCCGGACGGTCGTGCTACCGATTCCGATCCTGTCTAGGCGCATCGCGCGTTTCGATCTTTAGCGTGCACGATCTTGCCGATGCTTCCGGTAAAACCGTGATGCACTCGGCAACATATTGAAAACAGGACCATTCAGGCCCGAATTTCAATTTGATCATGATCAAAAGGCCAGCGTCCTGTGAGGCCTAAACTCCCTCGCTCGAACGGTTCGTCGTGATGGTCAGGTTCCGGCCACGAGAGTTCGAACGGCATGGGTCGATCCAAGATTTTCGTCCCTGCCTCGTGCGCAGGTTGTTGATCTGTCGCGGCGACCGCCAGTCCGCCAGACGAGGTATACCCATGAGCTATTTCCTTGACCGCTTGCAGTTCTTCAACCGCAAGCCGGAGCCGTTTGCCGATGGCCACGGTTTTACCAAGACCGAAAGTCGCGACTGGGAGAACGCCTATCGCGCGCGTTGGCAGTACGACAAGATCGTGCGCTCCACCCATGGGGTGAACTGCACCGGCTCGTGCAGTTGGAAGATCTTCGTCAAGAACGGTCTGGTCACCTGGGAAATGCAGCAGACCGACTACCCGCGCACTCGCCCGGACCTGCCCAATCATGAACCGCGCGGCTGCCCGCGTGGGGCCAGTTATTCCTGGTACCTGTACAGCGCCAACCGCCTGAAGTACCCACTGGTGCGTGGAGCCTTGCTGAAGCTATGGCGCCAGGCGCGCAAGACCCTGAGCCCGGTCGAGGCCTGGGCCAGCATCGTCAATGATCCGGTCAAGGCCAAGAGCTACAAGTCGCGGCGCGGCATGGGCGGCTTCGTGCGCGTGCGCTGGGACGAGGCCAACGAGATCATCGCCGCGTCCAACCTGCACACCGCCAAGGCTTACGGGCCGGACCGGGTGATCGGTTTTTCTCCGATCCCGGCGATGTCGATGGTGTCCTATGCCTCCGGTGCCCGTTACCTGTCGCTGCTGGGTGGCGCCTGCCTGTCGTTCTACGACTGGTACTGCGACTTGCCGCCCGCCAGCCCACAGGTCTGGGGCGAACAGACCGACGTGCCCGAATCAGCCGACTGGTACAACAGCCGCTATCTCATCGCCTGGGGTTCGAACGTACCCCAGACGCGCACGCCCGACGCGCACTTTTTCACCGAGGCGCGCTACAACGGCACCAAGACCGTGGCGATCACGCCCGATTACGCCGAAGTTGCCAAGCTCTGCGACCACTGGCTGCATCCCAAGCAGGGCACCGACGCCGCCCTCGCCTTTGCCATGGGGCATGTGATCCTCAAGGAATTCCACGTCGACCAGCCGGCGCCGTATTTTGTCGACTACTGTCGCCAGTACACCGATATGCCCCTGCTGGTGCGCCTGGAAAAGCGTGCCGACGGGCGCCTGGTACCCGAACGCTTCCTGCGCGCCTCCGATCTGGGTGGCTTGGGCGAGGCCAACAATCCTGAGTGGAAGACCCTGGCGTTTGATGAAGCCACGGGTGAGATCACCGTGCCCAATGGCTCGGTCGGTTTTCGCTGGGGCGAAAAGGGCAAATGGAACATCGAGGAAAAAAACAGCGCCGGACGTGATACCCGCCTGCAACTGTCGTTCAAGGACGGCCACGACGGCATCGAAGCGGTGAGCTATCCCTATTTTGGCGGGGTCGAGCACGAGTTCTGGGCCAGTGCGAAACACGAGGACATCCTCGAACGCAACGTCCCGATACGCCACCTGCAACTGGCTGATGGCCAGCAATGGGCCGTGGCCACGGTCTACGACCTGCTGCTGGCCCAGTACGGCGTTGATCGCGGCTTTGGCGGTGCCAACGTCGCCGCAAGTTATGACGACGAGGTGCCCGGCACCCCGGCCTGGCAGGAAAAGATCACTGGCGTGCCGCGCCATGACGTGATCGAGATCGCACGCGAATTCGCCTCGACCGCCGCCAAGACCCGCGGGCGCAGCATGATCATCGTCGGCGCCGGCATGAACCACTGGTTCCACAACGACATGAACTATCGCGGCCTGATCAATCTGCTGGTCATGTGCGGCTGCATCGGTCAGACCGGGGGCGGCTGGGCCCACTATGTCGGCCAGGAAAAACTGCGCCCGCAAACCGGCTGGCTGCCGCTGGCCTTTGGTCTGGACTGGAGCAAGCCGCCGCGGCAGATGAACGGGACTTCGTTCTTCTACTTCATGAGCGGCCAGTGGCGTTACGAGAAGCTGGGCATGGACGAGATCCTCTCGCCCCTGGCCGATCCGGCCAAATATTCCACCAGCCAGGCCGACCTCAACCTGCAGGCGATCCGCATGGGTTGGTTGCCCAGTGCTCCGCAACTGGATCGCAATCCGCTCGAAGTGGTCAAGGCTGCCGCAGCCGCCGGCCAGCCTGTGGCTGATTACGTGGTGCAGCAGATGCAATCCGGCACGCTGGATTTTGCCTATGCCGACCCGGATGCGCCGCAGAACTTCCCGCGCGTGCTGTTCATCTGGCGCTCGAACCTGCTGGGCTCCTCCGGCAAGGGCCACGAATACATGCTGCGGCACCTTTTGGGCACCCGTCACGGCATCCAGGGCAAGGACCTGGGCGAGATGGGGGTGCAAAAACCGGCCGAGGTGAAATGGCGCGATGAAGCCCCGGAAGGCAAGCTCGATCTTCTGGTCACGCTCGATTTCCGCATGTGCACCACGGCCCTGTATTCGGATGTGGTCCTGCCCACGGCGACCTGGTACGAGAAGGACGACCTCAACACCTCCGACATGCACCCCTTCATCCACCCGCTGTCCAAGGCGGTGGATCCGGCCTGGGAAGCCCGCAGCGACTGGGACATCTTCAAGGGCATCGCCCGTACCGTCAGCGCGCAGGCACCGGGCGTGCTGGGGGTGGAAAAGGACGTGGTGCTGGTACCGACCTTGCACGACACCCCCGGCGAACTGGCCATGCCATTTGGTGTGACCGACTGGAAAAAGGGCCAGTGCGAACCGATTCCCGGCAAGACCATGCCGGCCATCGCCGTGGTTGAACGCGACTATCCCAATATCTACCGCAAATTCACCTCGCTGGGCCCATTGCTGGACCAGCAGGGCAATGGCGGCAAGGGCATCCAGTGGAACACCCAGACGGAAGTCGATTTCCTGGGCGATCTCAACCATCGCGTGCGCGAGCCGGGTGTCAGCCAGGGCCGGCCGCAGATCGAAACCGCCATTGATGCCGCCGAAGTGGTCATGCACCTGGCTCCGGAAACCAACGGCCATGTCGCGGTCAAGGCCTGGGCGGCGCTGGGCGAATTCACCGGTCGCGATCACACCCATCTGGCCCGCGGCAAGGAACACGAGGCGATCCGCTTCCGCGATATCCAGGCGCAGCCGCGCAAGATCATTTCCTCGCCGACCTGGTCCGGACTGGAGGACGAGCACGTCAGCTACAACGCCGGTTACACCAACGTGCACGAGTTCATCCCCTGGCGCACCCTGAGCGGGCGCCAGCAGTTCTACCAGGATCACGAATGGATGATCGCCTTCGGTGAAGGCTTCATGCAGTATCGCCCGCCGGTGGACACCAAGACCGTGGCGCCACTCTTGGGCAAGAAGTCCAACGGCCACAAGGAGATCGTGCTGAACTGGATCACCCCGCACCAGAAGTGGGGCATCCACAGCACCTACTCGGACAACCTTTTGATGCAGACCCTGTCGCGGGGCGGGCCGATCGTGTGGTTGTCCGAAGACGATGCCCGCGCCGCCGGCATCGAGGACAACGACTGGATCGACCTGTTCAACCTCAACGGTGCCATCGCCGCCCGCGCCGTGGTCAGCCAGCGCGTCAAACCCGGCATGGCGATGATGTACCACGCCCAGGAACGCATCATCAACGTACCCGGCAGCCAGATCACCGGCACCCGTGGCGGCATCCACAACTCGGTCACCCGCACCGTGCTCAAGCCCACCCATATGATCGGCGGTTACGCCCAACTGGCCTGGGGCTTCAACTACTACGGCACCTGCGGCACCAACCGCGACGAATTCGTGATCGTGCGCAAGATGGACAAGGTCGACTGGCTGGACGGCGAAGACCCCGAAGTCGGCAGTCAGGCATCGGGATTGGAGAAGAGCAATGTCTGAGTCCTTTGCCGCCATCGCCGCTGTGGGTGCCAGAGCGCCGTCGCTGACCCATGCGCGTGTCTGCGCTTTTGCCAATCACGAATCACCAATCACGAATCCCGGAGTATCGCCATGAAAGTCCGTGCCCAGATCGCCATGGTGCTCAACCTGGACAAATGCATCGGCTGCCATACCTGCTCGATCACCTGCAAGAACGTCTGGACCAGCCGTGAGGGCGTGGAGTACGCCTGGTTCAACAACGTCGAATCCAAGCCCGGCATCGGTTATCCCAAGGAATGGGAAAACCAGGACAAATGGAACGGCGGCTGGGTCCGCACCGCCTCGGGCAAGCTTGTGCCCAAGGCCGGCGGGCGCTGGCGCATGCTCTCCAAGATCTTCGCCAACCCTGATCTGCCGCAGATCGACGACTACTACGAACCCTTCGATTTCGACTACCAGCACCTGCACCAGGCCCCCGACAGCAAGCATCAGCCGACCGCGCGCCCGCGCTCGCTGATTTCCGGCCAGCGCATGCAGAAAATCCAGTGGGGACCGAACTGGGAGGAAATCCTCGGTACCGAGTTCAAAAAGCGCGCCAAGGACAAGAACTTCGACGGCGTGCAGAAGGAAATCTACGGCGCGTTTGAAAAGACCTTCATGATGTACCTGCCGCGCCTGTGCGAGCACTGCCTCAACCCGGCTTGCGTTTCCGCCTGTCCGTCGGGGGCGATCTACAAGCGCGAGGAAGACGGCATCGTCCTGATCGACCAGGACAAGTGCCGCGGCTGGCGCATGTGCGTGTCGGCCTGTCCGTACAAGAAGATCTACTACAACTGGAAGTCGGGCAAATCGGAAAAATGCACCTTCTGCTTCCCGCGCATCGAGATGGGTGAACCCACGGTGTGCTCGGAAACCTGCGTTGGCCGCATCCGTTATCTGGGCGTGTTGCTGTACGACGCCGACCGCATCCAGGAAGCCGCCTCGGTCCCGGCAGAAAAGGACCTGTACCAGGCGCATCTGGATATCTTCCTCGACCCGTTCGATCCGAAGGTCATCGAGGCGGCGCGCAAGGAAGGCATCCCCGACAACTGGCTGGAGGCGGCCAAGGCCTCGCCCACCTACAAGCTCGCCATCGAATGGAAGCTGGCGCTGCCCTTGCACCCGGAATACCGCACCTTGCCGATGGTCTGGTACGTGCCGCCGCTGTCGCCGATCCAGTCCGCTGCCGAACGAGGTCGCGTCGGCATGAATGGCGAGCTGCCCGATATCGCCTCCTTGCGCATCCCCGTGCGTTACCTGGCCAATATGCTCACCGCCGGGGACGAAGCACCGGTGGTGCGGGCACTGGAACGCATGATGGCCATGCGCGCCTGGCGCCGGGCCATGAACGTCGATGGTGTGGAAGACACCAAGGTGCTGGAGCAGGCCGGGCTCACCGTCGAGCAGGCCCAGGATATGTACCGGTATCTCGCGATTGCCAACTACGAGGATCGCTTCGTGATCCCGACCGGGCATCGCGAATACGCCAACGATGCCTTCGGTGAACGCGGTGGTTGCGGTTTCAGTTGGGGCAACGGCTGCAGCGGGGATTCCCCGGCTGACCTCTTCGGTGCGCGCAAGACCACCACTTACACGGTGCCGCCGAACCGACAGAAAACTCCGGAGGTGGTCGAATGAGCCTGCTCAAGCTGATTGGCGTGCTGCTGGATTACCCACAGGACGAACTATGGCAGCACGGCGAGGAACTGCTCGCTGCTGCCCGTGAGGTGGACCTGCCGGCGGTGCGGCGAGCGGAATTGCTGCGCTTTGTCGAGGTGCTGCTGGCCAGCGATCCACTCGATGCCCAGGCGCGCTGGCTGGAACTGTTTGACCGTGGTCGCGCCATGAGCCTGTTGCTGTTCGAGCATATCCACGGCGAATCGCGGGATCGAGGCCAGGCCATGGTCGATCTGATCGAGGCCTACCGGAAAAACGGCTATGAAATGGCCGCCCGCGAACTGCCCGACTATCTGCCGCTGCTGCTGGAATACCTGAGTCTGCGCCCGGCTGAGGAAGCCCGTGACTGGCTGAGTCATGTCAGTCACATCATCGGTCTGCTGGCGGCCCGTGCCGGTGAACGCGAAAGCCCGCACGCGCTGCTGTTCGAGATGCTGGTCGAATACGCCACCGGCAAGGTGGAACTGGCCGGCTTGCGCCAGCGCGCCAGCCAGGAAGCGCGTGATGACACCCCCGAAGTGATGGACCGGCTGTGGGAAGAAGAAGCCGTGCGCTTTGGGGCCGAAGCCCCGGCCGAGGATTGCGCCCCGCCCACGCGCCAGATCGCCCGCCCCGTTGCCCCGCAGGTGCAGCCATGAATCATCTCAATACCTTCTGTTTCCAGATCTATCCCTATATCGCCCTGGCGGTGCTCTTTATCGGCTCCTGGATGCGCTTTGACTATGCCATGTACACCTGGCGCACCGGCTCCAGTCAGATGCTGTCGGACAAGGGTATGCGCTGGGGCAGCAACCTGTTTCATATCGGCATCCTCGCCATCCTCGGCGGTCATCTGGTGGGTCTGCTGACCCCGCACTGGCTGTACGAGCCCTTCATCAGCTCCGCGCAAAAGCAGATGCTGGCGATGATCGCCGGTGGCCTGTTCGGTGCCGTCTGCCTGGTCGGCATCAGCATCCTGACGGTGCGGCGTCTGTTCAATCCGCGCGTACGCGCCACCGGCAGCACGGCGGACACGGTGATCTTGCTGTTGCTGTTCGCCCAGTTGCTGCTGGGCTTGTTCACCATCGTCCAGTCCGGTCATCACCTGGATGGCGGGGTGATGGTGGCCCTGGCCGAATGGGCCCAGCATATCGTCACCTTCCGCGGTGGTGCGGCGGCGTTCGTGGCCGATGTGCATTGGGTCTACAAGGCGCATATCTTCCTGGGCCTGAGCTTGTTCCTGCTGGCGCCCTTCACCCGTCTGGTGCACGTGTGGTCGATCCCGGTCAGTTACCTGTGGCGGCCTTACCAGGTCGTGCGCCGGCGCCAGTCAACCTTGAACTACCGGCAGCGGAGTTGAGCCATGGCCCGTCGCGAATTGTCGATCAAGCTGATCGATTCCACCGCCTCGGTGGTCGAGGATGCGCGTGCCGATCAGCACGATCATGCCGGTGAAGGCCCGCGCTCGCTGGGTCAGCCGGCGCCGAGTTACCTGTTCGTGGGTGAAACCGCCATCAGCGAGGCCGAAATCGCCCGCGAGATGCAGCATCACCTGGCCCTGAAACCCGAACACGCCCGCGCCGCCGCTGCCCGTGCACTGGTCGTGCGGGAACTGCTGCGCCGGGAAGTGGAAACCCAAGGCCTGGCCGAACAGGTGCAGCCACATCCGGGCGAAGCGCATGAGGAAGCCTGCATCCGCGTGCTCCTGGAACGCGAGGTCGAGCACCGGATTCCGGATGAAGATGATTGCCGGCGCTATTACGCCAGCAATCCCGAACGCTTCCATGCTCCCGACCGCATCCGTCTGCGCCATATCCTGCTGGCGGCCGCACCTGATGATGTCCACGGTCGCCTCAAGGCGCGTACGCAGGGCGAGCAGCTGATCGCGGAATTGAAAGAGCAACCGCATCTGTTCACCGATTTTGCCCTGCGCCACTCCGAGTGCCCTTCCAGCAGCGAAGGCGGCGAGCTGGGCTGGCTGGAACCGGGCCAGACCACGCCGGAATTCGACCGCCAGATCTTCCGCCTGCGCGAAGGCATCGCCGCCTTTCCGGTGGAATCGCGTTGGGGTTATCACGTGGTGAGCGTGGATGCGAAAGCCCAAGGTGAAAAGCTGACCTTCGCAGACGTGCACCAACGCATTTCCGACTACCTGGAGCTGCAACTGCGGCAACAGGCCGTGCAGCACTACCTGCAGCAGCTCCAACACCAGTACGAGGTGCGCGGACTGGATGCCATCGAGGCTGCCGCCGCCTGAGCACCCGATCCGGACCAGTCACACCGCCGAATTTCAATCAGCAACGAGGTTCATCATGCAGGACCTGTCCCCCGAACTCAGTGGCCGCCAATCGCGGGCACTGTGGATGTCCACGGCCGCATTCACCATCTGCTTTGCCGTCTGGACGATCTTTTCCATTATCGGCATCCAGATCAAGGAGGAGCTGGGTCTGTCGGAAACCCAATTCGGTCTGCTGATCGGTACGCCGATCCTGACCGGCAGCCTGATCCGCCTGATCCTGGGTATCTGGGCCGACCAGTATGGCGGTCGTCGCATCCAGACCCTGGTGATGCTGGCCGCCGCCGGTGCCACCTGGCTGTTGACCTGGGCCAACACCTACACCACCTTCCTGATCGCCGCCATGGGCGTGGGCATAGCCGGTGGTGCCTTCTCCGTCGGCGTGGCCTATGTTTCGCGCTGGTTTCCGGCCAACCGCCAGGGCCGGGCGCTGGGCATTTTCGGTGCCGGCAACGTCGGTGCCGCGGTGACCAAGTTCTTCGCCCCGATGGTGATGGTGGCGCTGGGCTGGAAGGCGGTGGCGCATTACTGGGCCATCGGCCTGGTGGTGATGGCGCTGCTGTTCTGGTTCACCACCACCGATGATCCGGAGATGGAGGAGCGCCGGCGCGCGGGCGTCAAGCCGGCGTCGCTGGCGAGCATGCTGGAGCCGCTGAAGAACATCCAGGTCTGGCGGTTTTCCCTGTATTACTTCTTCGTGTTCGGTGGCTTCGTGGCCCTGTCGCTGTGGTTGCCCAGCTACCTGATCGGGGTCTACAAGCTCGATATCCGCACCGCCGGCATGCTGGCGGCGGCCTATTCGATTCCGGGCAGTCTGGTTCGCATCTACGGCGGGGTGCTGTCGGACAAATTTGGTGCCCGCCGGGTCATGTACTGGACCTTCCTGGTCTCGGTAGTGTGCTGCTTCCTGCTCACCTATCCACCCACCGACTATATCGTTCAGGGCATCCGTGGCCCGGTGACCTTCCATATCGAAACCGGCCTCAAGGGCTTTATCGTGCTGGTCTTCGTGCTCGGCTTCTTCATGAGCCTGGGCAAGGCGGCGGTGTACAAGCACATCCCCGTCTACTACCCCGGCCATGTGGGCGCGGTGGGTGGCGTGGTCGGTCTGGTCGGCGGCCTCGGTGGCTTCCTGCTGCCGATTGCGTTTGGCATGATGAACGATTTGGTCGGCATCTGGCAGAGCTGCTTCGCCCTGCTGTTCGTGGTCGTGCTGGTGTCCTTGATCTGGATGCACTTCTCGATCCGCGCGATGGAACGCGGCGTCGCCGAGAAGGAACTGCGCAAGCTGCCGGAACTGCCGGAAATGCAGCCCATCCACACGCCCGCGCACGAGGGTGTGCTCGGCAGCCATCTGCTGGAAGACTGGCGGCCAGAAGAACCCGCCTTCTGGGCAAGCACCGGAAAACGCATCGCCCAGCGCAACCTGTGGCTGTCGATTCCGTCCCTGCTGCTGTCGTTTGCGATCTGGATGGTGTGGTCGGTGGTGGTGGCCAAACTGCCCGCTGTCGGCTTTCAGCTCAGTACCGACCAGCTTTTCTGGCTGGCGGCCTTGCCGGCGCTGTCGGGCGCGACCTTGCGCATCTTTTATTCCTTCGTGGTACCGATTTTCGGTGGTCGCTTCTGGACCACCCTGGCAACCTGGTCGTTGATGATCCCGGCACTGGGCATCGGCTTTGCCGTGCAGAACCCGGATACGCCGTACTGGATCCTGCTGTTGTTGGCCCTGCTGTGCGGTTTCGGCGGGGGCAACTTCGCCTCCTCAATGTCCAACATCTCCTTCTTCTTCCCCAAGGCCGAGAAGGGTCACGCGCTCGCGCTCAATGCCGGACTCGGCAATCTGGGTGTCAGTGCGGTGCAGTTCGTGGTGCCCTTGGTGATCACCGCCGGCGTGTTCGGGGTCATGGGTGGTGATCCCATCATGAGCAGCGATGGCGTCGCCGATCATCAGCCCTTGTGGTTGCAGAACGCCGGTTTCATCTGGGTGCCCTTCATTGCTGCCTCGGCCATTGCGTCCTGGTTCGGCATGAATGACCTGGCCTCGGCCAAGGCCTCGTTTGCTGAACAGTCGATCATCTTCCGTCGCAGCCAGACCTGGATCATGTGCTGGCTGTATCTGGGCACCTTCGGCTCCTTCATCGGCTATTCGGCGGCCTTCCCGTTGCTGTCCAAGATCGTGTTTCCACATGTGGCCGTGCTCAAGCTGGCCTTCCTCGGCCCCTTGGTGGGTGCGCTCAGTCGCTCCTTTACCGGCTGGATTTCCGATCGCTGGGGCGGTGGCCGGGTCACGCTCTGGGTGTTCGTGGGCATGGCGGTGGGCGTCGTCGGGGTGATCCATTTCCTCCATGCGGAAAACTTCGCCGGCTTCTTTGCCATGTTCCTGTGGCTGTTCTTCGTCAGCGGCGTGGGCAATGCCTCCACCTTCCAGATGATCCCGGTGGTGATGCGCGAACAGATGGGGCATTTGATGCCGCACCTGGGTGGCGAGGAACGTACCCGCCAGGCCGACAAGGAAAGCGCGGCCATCATCGGTTTCAGCTCCGCGATTGCGGCCTACGGCGGTTTCTTCATTCCCAAAAGCTACGGCAGCTCGATCGCCCTGACCGGTACCGCCGACATGGCCTTGTGGGGCTTCCTCGTGTTCTATCTGACCTGCATTGGCCTGACCTGGTATGTCTACACTCGGCGCGGCGGTTTGCTGCACAAGATCGAGCGTGGCCTGAAATCACCGGCGATGGCACCGGCAGGCTAAGGGACGAGAATGGCCGGCCTGCCGTGGATCGGCAGGTCGGCATTCTTCGGGAGCGCGTAGGGAAATTGACCGCGAGACGCTCGCGTATTCAGGCGCTCGCAGCGTGCCTGGTTTGTGCCGGGACACCCGCTTCCACGCGCCCATCACCACCCAGGATCAGGTTGGCGGCGCGCTCGGCGATCATGTTGGTGGGGGCGTTGGTGTTGCCCGAGATCAGGCAGGGCATGACCGAGGCATCGACCACGCGCAGGCCTTCGACGCCGCGTACGCGCAACTGGGGATCGACCACGGCGGCATCGTCGCTGCCCATGCGGCAGGTGCCGATGGGGTGGTAGATGGTTTCGGCCTTGGCGCGGATGAATTCGGTGATCTCGGCGTCGGTTTTGGCCTGGACACCGGGGAAGCGTTCATCCCCGCGATACGGATCGAAGGCGGCCTGGGCGAGGATGTCGCGGCTGATTTTCACGCCTTCGATCATGCCGCGCAGGTCCGAGCCCTCCGCATCGGTAATGTAGTTGGCTTCGATCAGGATCTTGTCGCCGGCACTGGCCGAGGCCAGGCGCAGTCGACCCCGGCTCTTGGGCCGCAGGACGCAGGCGTGCACGGTGTAGCCATCGCCATCGAGGCGGTTGCGGCCGTGGTCATCCAGTTGCACCGGCACGAAATGGAACTGCAGATCGGGGCGCTCATCCGGGGCCTGTGAACTGCGCAGGAAGCCCCCGGCTTCGGCGATATTGCTGGTGCCCGGACCCTTGCGGTGCACCAGCCAGTTCCAGCCTACCGCCAGTTCGTTGATGCGGTCGTAACTGTCGCGGGTGCGGCAACGGGTGAGGGTGCAGATATCCAGGTGATCCTGCAGGTTGGAACCCACACCCGGTACATCGAGTTTGACCGCGATGCCGTGCCGGCGCAGTTCCTCGGCTGGGCCGATGCCCGAGAGCATCAGCAGTTGCGGCGAATTGAGCGCGCCGCCGCTGAGCAGCACCTCGCGCTCGGCTTCAAAAGCCAGGGTCTTGCTGCCCTGGTTGCAGACCACGCCGTGGGCGCGGCCGTTGTCGATCAGGACGCGATTGACCAGGGCGCCGGTCAGGATGGTCAGGTTGGGGCGGGAGCGAATAGGGTCGAGGTAACCGGTCGCGGCCGAGCAGCGGGCCCCGCGTGACTGGGTGACCTGATACCAGCCCATGCCGATCTGACTGGCGCCATTGAAATCCGGATTGTCGGCATGACCGGCCTGGATGCCGGCCTGGACGAAGACCTGGGACAGCAGGTTCTTGTAGCGCAGATCGCTGATGGCCAGATGACCGTCGGCACCGTGGTAGGCATCGGCGCCGCGACTGTTGCGTTCGGCATGGCGAAACCAGGGCAGGACCGTGTCCCAATCCCAGCCGGTGGCACCATTGGCGGCCCAGTTGTCGTAGTCGATCTGATGACCACGGATATAGCACATGGCATTGATCGAGCTGGACCCGCCCAGAACCTTGCCGCGTGGCCACCACAGGCGGCGGTTGTTCAAGGCCGCTTCCGGTTCGGTCGTGTAACCCCAGTTGATGCGGCGGTTGTTGACCAGCTTGGCCAGGCCTGCCGGCATATGGATAAAGAGGTTGCGATCGCGTGGACCGGCCTCCAGCAGCAGCACCCGGTTGTTCGGGTCGGCGCTGAGGCGATGGGCCAGCACGCAGCCGGCGGCACCCGCCCCGACGATGATGTAGTCGTATACCCGTGCATCTGTCATGGGCTGTCAAAACCTGTTCGCGCTACTGGTCTTCATGGACCCTAGCCAGGCGTCATAGAGCAAATGCTCAGGCGCTGGAAATGCTGGCGATGCGCTCCGGCTTGCGCTACCGTGCGCGAACCGGGCCGGTCCCGGGCTCCTGTGCGGATTGGCCAGAACATTACCTCGTGAGCGGGCGAAGCAGTTTCCATTTCAGTACCGGCCTGCGCCAGGTGATCGACCGGCTGGGCGTGGATGCAGCGGCCCTGTGGTGGTCGTTGCTGTACTTCTTTTTCCTCTTGACCGGCTACTACGTCCTGCGCCCGGTGCGCGACGCCATGGGCGCTTCGGCCGATGTGCAGGCGATCTTTCCGCAGGCCCTGACAACCTGGGCCCAGGCCCGGGGAATCGATCTGGGCGGTTTCACCTTGCAGGTGCTGTTTACCGGCACCTTCATCTCCATGGTGCTGTTGCAACCGGTTTACGGCGCCCTGGTTTCGCGTTTCCCGCGGCGGGTGTTCCTGCCGGTGGTGTACCTGTTTTTCATCGCCTGCCTGCTGTTTTTCTATTGGGCCTTCAGCCATGAAATGCCGGGACGCGGGGCCGTGTTCTTTATCTGGGTCGCGGTCTTCAATCTGTTTGCCGTGGCCGTGTTCTGGAGCTACATGGCCGATGTCTTCGACAACGATGGGGCCAAGAAGGTCTACGGCTATATCGGTGCCGGCGGCACCATCGGCGCCCTGACCGGGCCGACCATCACCAATCTTCTGGTCGAACGCATCGGGGTGGCCAACCTGCTGTTGGTGTCCGCCGGATTCTTGTGCCTGTGCCTGGTCTGCATCCTGAAATTGCGGCCCTGGGCCTTGCAGCGTGAACAACGCCACCGCCAGACCAGCGGGGAAAGCGCCATGGGTGGTTCAACCCTGGCTGGGCTGTATCTGATCTGGAAGGATCCGCTGTTGCGGGCCCTGGCCATGCTGATGTTTTTCGGCGTCGGTATCGGCACCTTGCTCTACAACGAGCAGGCCGCCATTGCCCGGCAACTGGTCGCCGATGCCTCGCGCACGGCCTATTACGCCCGCCTGGATTGGGGCGTCAACATGCTGACCATCGTGGTGCAGGTGTTTGCCACGCGCTGGCTGCTGCGCCGTTATGGCGTGGCCCCCTTGTTGCTGATTCCGGCCTGCGTGGTCCTGCTGGGCTTTGCCGTATTGACGGCCTCGCCGCTGCCGATGTTGATCTGGGTGGTGCAGGTGATGACCCGCGCCAGCGAGTTCTCCCTGGCCAAGCCGGCGCGGGAAACCATCTATACCCGGGTCGGGCGCGAAGCCCGCTACAAGGCCAAGGCCGTGATCGATACGGCGGTGTACCGGGGCGGCGACCTCAGCTTTGTCTGGCTGCACAAGTTCCTGTCCGGGTTTGGCTCCAGCGTGGTGTTCCTGACCGGCATCGGCGTGGCTTTTGGCGCTGCCTGGAGTGCCTGGCAGGTGATCAAGGCGCAACGCCAGTTGCCCGAAGACGATCCCCAGCCGGAAGTGGCCCGCGCCAAGATGGCCTGACTGCGGTTGCGTGCTGGCGACGAGCCGGCTTGAACGAGTATCTTCCGTCACCTCAGCGAAGGCTGGGGTCCATTTTGCTGTTACAGAATGGGCGCCGAAACTTTCGGGGATCACTTCATTTGCTGGGATAGCGATTTGCCCTGAGCTTTCCTAAACGGCATGACTACGCCGGTGCGGTTTGAATCGCCATGCTGCAGCTTTTTGGTTACGCTGTAGCTCTTGGCACACTCATCTGGAGAACGTCGTCATGCGCTCGGATGCATCCGTACCCAAGGCCTTGTATCAGGCCAATATCGACTTGGCGCTGCGCATTGCCGCCTTGTTGCAGGAAAGCGGCAGCCAGTGGTTCGATCTGTTCGCCGCCGAGGCCAATGTCCGGCTGGAAGAAAGCGTAGGCCAGAGTCATCGCGGCAAACCCGTGTTGTCACCAGAACAAGCCCTCAAGTGGATGCAGTCGAATCCGATCCGCTGGCAGGCCCTGTTGACCCAGGCTGCGGGCAACCAGACCCGTTTTGCCGAAGGTTTGCAGGCGGCCTTGCTGCAATGGCGGACGGCTTGTGCCGATGCCTTCGAGTCGGCGGCCACACAGGTTCTGCCGGAGGCAGCCGGTGGCCTGGATGCCTTGCCGGGTTGGCAGACGCTGACCGATTCCATGCAGGAATTCATGACCCACTTTTTGCCAAAGGCTGAGGTTGTGGCGACGGCTTCCGTGCGAACCCGCCCGCAGCCAGCGGCAAAAACTGCGGCGGCAGCAGCGAGCAAACCGGCGAGCAAGGCAGCGAAAAAGACCCCAAGTGCTGCACCACGCAAGAAGGCTTCGACCAAGCCCAAGGCGGCTGCAGCCAAAGCGGCTGCCCCCAAAACCCAGGCCGCGTCCGCCCGTCTGCCAGCGCGCAAGCCCGTCAAAGCCGATACCGACAAGAAGCCACGTCCGGTTCCGGCCAGCGTCACCCGCTCGCGCCGCACCCGCCCGACGGAATCCTGATACCAGAGCATCCTGCAAGCCCATGTCCAACACCTGTTTTCTGCCCCACGTCAGCCCCGCCACCTTTCCCGATCCGGTCTACGACCCACCCGTGAATACCGAAGTCGCCCACGCTGTTCTGGCCGGTGGTTGCTTCTGGTGTACCGAGGCCGTGTATCGCCAGTTCGAGGGCGTGCAGGCCGTGGAGCCGGGCTATAGCGGCGGCAGTGCCGAAACCGCCAACTACAAGGCCGTGTGCGCTCACGGCACCGGTCATGCCGAGGTGATCGGTATCACCTACGATCCGCGTCGCGTCAGCTACGGGCAGTTGCTCAAGGTGTTCTTTTCAGTCGCACACGATCCGACCCAGCTCAATCGCCAGGGCAACGACATCGGTACCCAGTACCGTTCCGCCATCTTCTACGCGAGCCCCGAACAGCAGGCCGTGGCCCAGCGCTATATCGAGCAACTGGGCGCGGCCGGCATCTATGCCCAGCCGATCGTTACCAGTCTGGAACCCTTGCAGGCCTTTTATCCGGCCGAGGATTATCACCGAGATTACGCCGCACAAAATCCGGAACAGGCCTATATCCGGGCCGTGGCCGCGCCCAAGGCGGAAAAGGCCCGGCAGTGGTACGCCGACAGGATCAAGTCATGACCAGTCCCAGGCTTTCCGCCAGCGGTCATGATCTGACCCCACTGAGCCCATCCGAGCACGAGCGCCTGGCCGCGCGCCTGACCCCGGCCCAGCGCCATGTCCTTCTGGCCCATGGCACCGAGGCTCCGTTCTGCGGCAATCTGCTCGACAACCACCGCGATGGCACCTACGCCTGCGCCTTGTGTGCCCTGCCGTTGTTCGTCTCGCAGGACAAGTTCAATTCCGGCACCGGCTGGCCCAGTTTTTCCCGCCCCGTTGATCCCGAGCATGTGCGCGAGCTGCGCGATACCAGCCACGGCATGGTCCGCGTGGAAGTGCGTTGCGCCCGCTGCGATGGGCATCTGGGCCATGTCTTCGACGATGGCCCACCACCGACCCACGCCCGTTATTGCCTCAACTCCGAAGCCTTGGAGTTTTTCGATGCCGGCACGCCACTGCCGCAGCGGGTTGCAGCATCGTGAGTGAAGGCGTACGCCTCGATGCCTGGCTTTGGGCGGCACGATTTTTCAAGACCCGCCAGTTGGCCAAGGACGCCGTCGTCCATCACCAGGTGAAGATCGCAGGGCAGGCCTGCAAACCCTCACGGCTGGTGCGTGAAGGCGATGCGCTGAGCATCGAACGGGCGGGAGAGATGTACGAGGTCACGATCCTGGGCCTGAGCAAGACCCGGGGACCGGCCAGCATTGCCCAGACCTTGTATGCCGAAGACGAGACTTCGCGCCAGCATCGCGAACTGGAACGCGCCCGCCGCGCCGCCGAGCGAGCCAGCTTTCAACCCCCGCCCAAACGCCCCGACAAACGCGCCC